>NCRO01000035.1 GCA_002849045.2 Candidatus Sediminicultor secundus | reverse complement strand
AGCGTAGAGCGTACAGCGTATAGGGGCTCGATTCATCGAGCCCCTAAAGAAATTCCAGAATACACGGGTTGGATGAATCCAACCACTACTCTTAAAAAATACTTTATGTAAAAAATTTTGAATTATGGTTTTCCGCTTTTCGTTTTTAGTGTGCTAAAAATATTTGACAACAGAATTTATTTAATATATTATATTAATGGTAATCATTATCAATAAGAAAGGACTAATATTATGCCAGGAAGATGGGGTAAGGGTCCGGCAAAATGGTGGCACGGTGAATTTAAAGGGTGTGGTTATAGAATTACTATCCCGCGACAAATCATTTTACAGGTCTTGGATGAGTCAAAAGAACATCTAAGTGCGGAAGATATATATTTAAAAGTACATAATATTTATCCGGCTATCGGCCTTACCACTGTTTACCGAACATTAGAGTTATTAGTTAATATGGGCTTGATCTTTAAATTTGATTTTGGTGATGGACGAGCAAGATATGAGTTGGTTCGTGGGGCTAAGGAGCCGTCCCATCACCACCATCTAATATGCACTAAATGTGGTCGGATAATCGATTATACAGATTTTGTAGATGAAGAGTTAGAGCTAATTAAAAAAACAGAAAAAGAACTTTCCAAAAAATATAATTTTGAAATTAAAAATCACACTATTCAATTTTATGGATTGTGTGATGAGTGTTCAGATAAAGAAAAATAGATAAATTTTTTTGATGTTTCTTATTGAAAATGATTACCATTACAATAAAAGTATTTTAAAAAAAACAGAAATAGAAAGGAGATGAAAGATATGCCAAGAGGAGATGGAACTGGACCGAGAGGATTAGGTCCTATGACCGGAAGAGCAGCCGGATATTGTGCTGGTTATCCGGTAGCGGGTTTTATGAATCCCTATGTAGGAAGACCAGGTTTGGGTTTCGGTTATGGTAGAGGATTTGGAAGAGGAATGGGAAGAGGTTCTGGTAGAGCATATTGGCCTGCTAATTCCTATCCTGTAGCCCCTCCACCTATTGCCTATGGAGGTGGATTTTATCAACCCCCGGTAGAACCCAAACAAGAGATGGAGATGTTAGCTGGAGAAGCAAAAGCTTTAAAAGAACAACTTGATTCTATCAACAAACGCATTACAGAATTAGAAAAAACTGAAAAGAAATAAAGAATGCGCGGGGCGGATAAATCCGCCCCGCACTCACTACGCAATTAACTTGTTAAGTTAATTACTAAAAAGGAGAATAAAAAAATGAAAATAGCAATTACTTCAATGGGGGCAAAATTAGAAGATAAAGTCGACCCCCGGTTCGGAAGATGCCATTATTTTATATTATTTGATATCGAGACCGATAAATTTGAAGCAATAGAAAATACCGGTGCCCAGGGGATGGGAGGAGTAGGCATACAATCAGGTCAAATAATGGCTGATAAAGAAGTAGAGACAGTATTAACCGGAAGTTGCGGTCCCAATGCCTTTCAGACTTTACAGGCAGCAGGCATAAAAGTGATAACCGGAGTAAGCGGTACAGTTCAAGAAACCGTTGATAAATTTAAATCAGGTAAACTAAAAGCAATTTCCCAGGCTAATGCTTCAGCCCATTCAGGAATGAAAAAATAAAAATAAAAGAATTGGAGGAAAAAAATATGAAAATAGCCATTTCAACCGACGCAGGTTTTGTGTCAGCTCATTTTGGAAGATGCCCTTCTTTTACTATTGCTGAGATTGAAGAAGGGAAGGTTCTAAAAGTAGAAGAGATAAATAATCCTGGTCACCAACCTGCATTTTTGCCAAATTTTCTTGCAGAACATAAAGTAGAATATATAATCTGCGGAGGTATGGGAAATAGAGCACAAATGTTATTTGCTGAAAAAAAGATTACTCCGGTAATAGGGGTCACTGGAAAGATTGGAGAAGTGATAGAAAAATTTATTCAGGGAAAATTAGAAGCCGGAGAATCGTTTTGTAAACCGGGAGCAGGAAAAGGATATGGATTAGAAAAAGAAGAATGCGATCATCCCGATGAAAAACATATTCATTAATAGTTAGAAATAATATAAAAATTTAATTATTTAGATTAGTATATATTGGAATAAATAAAATAAGCTTTATATCAAAACATAAATAATCTATACGAGCCAAGCAAATCAAATAACTAATTAACCCAAAAAAGGAGGTAAAGAAGATGCCAAGGGGAGATGGTACTGGACCAACAGGAGCAGGACCGGGAACTGGTCAAGGAAGAGGTGCCGGACAAGGACGCCGAGGAGGCGGAGGAATTGGAATAGGGGGTAATTGTGTTTGCCCTTCTTGTGGCGCTATAGCTACTCATCAAGTTGGTGTTCCTTGTAACAGCATTAAATGCCCTAAGTGTGGCGCTATGATGGTAAGACAATAGAATAAAATGGAAGGATTAAGCTAAATGATAATTTCAGTAGCAAGCGGAAAGGGTGGGACTGGCAAAACAACAATTGCCGTTAATCTTACTCTGACTTTAGTTAAAGACAAAGAAAAAAAAGTGCAATTTTTAGATTGTGATGTAGAAGAGCCTAATGCCCACCTTTTTTTAAAACCTGTTATAACGAGTACGGAATTAGTAGAGATTCCTGTGCCTAAAATTGACGATAAAAAATGCAATTATTGTGGTAAATGTGCGGAAGTTTGTGTTTTTAATGCTATCGCAGTTACCAAGAATAAAGTTTTAGTTTTCCCCGGGCTGTGTCATGGCTGTGGGGCTTGCAAGCTATTTTGCCCGGAAAAGGCAATTAGTGAAGAGGGGAATGAAATAGGAATTTTAGAAGAGGGCATAGCAGAGTCTATCAACTTTACACATGGACGTTTAAATATAGGAGAACCGATGGCTCCTCCTATAATAAGAAAAATTAAAAAGAAAATTAAAAAAGATGGTATTAATGGGGAAAATAATGATATTACAAATTACCACATTACCCTAATTGATGCCCCTCCGGGGACTTCCTGTCCGGTCATCGAATCTATAAAGGATAGTGATTATACTATATTGGTTACTGAACCGACTCCTTTTGGGTTACATGACCTTATTTTAGCAGTGGAAGTACTTCAAAAATTGAAGATACCTCACGGTGTAGTGTTAAATAAGTGTGATATCGGAGACCATAAGGTAGAAGAATACTGTAAGAAAAATGATATTCCTCTTTTGCTTTCCATACCTCTGGATAGAAAGATTGCAGTTGCTTATTCTAAAGGTATTCCCATAGTTAATATAAATTCCTCCTATGAGCAGAAATTTACCCAGCTTTTTCAAAAAATTGCACAAATTATTTAATATTTTTCTGTATTTGTAATGATAAGAATCGAGGTATTTTAAATGAAAGAAATAGTGATAATTAGCGGTAAAGGCGGAACAGGGAAGACAGTTATTACTGCCAGTATTGCTGCTTTAGCTAAAAATAAGGTTATGGGAGATTGTGATGTAGATGCTTCCAATCTTTACTTGTTACTCCATCCTGAAATAAAAGAAAAAAATGATTTTTATGCCGGAATAATTCCCAGTATAGATTTAGAAAAATGTACTAATTGCGGTCGATGTCAGGAAGTCTGCCGTTTTGATGCCATTAAAACAATCAAAAGTCAGACCGTAATTGACCTGGTATCTTGTGAGGGATGCGGCTTGTGTGCTTTGGTTTGTCCTGTAGAAGCTATTCAAATGAAGGAAAATCATTGCGGAGAATGGTATATCTCTGAGACAAAATATGGGCCTTTAGTACACGCTCGATTGGGTATTGCGGAAGAAAATTCTGGGAAATTAGTTACTTTAGTTCGCCAGAATGCTCAAACAATTGCTAAAAAAAATGATCTTGAGTTAATAATTATAGATGGACCTCCGGGAATAGGCTGTCCCCTTATAGCTACTCTCAGCGGAGCTAATTTAGCGGTAGTAGTAACCGAACCTACTCTTTCCGGATTACATGATTTAGAGAGAGTGGTAAAGGTAGCTCAACATTTTAGAGTAAAAACGGTAGTTATAATAAATAAGTACGATATTAATTTAGAAAATTCAGTTAAAATTGAAGAATGGTGCCAAAAAAATAATATACCGATAATAGGTAAAATTCATTTTGATAATATAATAACCGAAGCTCTGGTAAAAAAGATGCCGGTAGTTGAATATAGCGACAATACAGTAACCAAAGAGATAAAGGATATATGGCAAAGATTAAAGGAGATGTCATGATTACCTTTGGACCAATCCCTTCCAGACGTTTAGGCCGTAGTTTGGGGATAAACAATATTCCCCCCAAAGTATGTACTTATTCCTGCGTTTATTGCCAGATAGGTAAGACCTCTAATATGAAAATCCAGCCAAAAATCTTCTACCCTCCCCCTAAAATATTTAATGAAGTTCAGAAAAAAGTAGAGAAAAGCAGAGAAAAAGGAGAACCTATTGATTATCTTACTTTTGTACCCGATGGAGAGCCTACTTTAGATATCAATTTGGGTCAAGAAATTAAATTAATAAAGTCTTTAGGGATTAAAATTGCGGTTATTACCAATGCTTCCCTAATGGATCAGGAACAGGTAAGAAAAAATTTGAAAGAAGCCGATCTGGTCTCTTTAAAATTAGATTCTATTGAGGAAGAAATTTGGAGAAAAGTGAATCATCCTCACCGAAACCTGTGTTTAAAATCTATTTTAGAGGGTATATTGGAATTTAGCAGAATTTTTAAAGGGAAAATAATAACAGAAACAATGTTAATTAAAAACATTAATGATGATAGTCAGCATATAAAAAAAGTAGCTAACTTTTTGGCCCAACTTGAACCGAGTAAATCTTATTTATCTTTGCCTATTAGACCCCCGGCAGATAGTCGAGTTCAATCCCCACCTGAGGAAATTGTGAATCGGAACTACAATCTCTTTAAGGAGAAAATTAATCAGGTAGAATGTCTTATCGGCTATGAAGGCAATGCCTTTGCTTTTACCGGTGAAGTAGAAGAAGATATTTTGAGCATTACCTCGGTCCACCCCATGAGAGAAGAAGCGCTGAAGGATTTTATAAAACGAGCTAAGTCTGATTGGTCGATTGTAGAGGGATTGATTGAGCAAGGCAAGTTAGTAGAATCAGAATATGAAGGATATAAATTCTACAT
Source organism: Candidatus Sediminicultor secundus (assembly GCA_002849045.2). The sequence continues at coordinate 9,214 of NCRO01000035.1, read as the reverse complement.
AAGAAAATTTTTAAAACAAAAAAATAAATTTAATTTGGAAGGAAAATAGAAAAAAAGAGAGTAAAATGGCCAGAATTGAACCTTTTGAAAAATATAGTGAGAAATATGAAGATTGGTTTGAAAGAAATAAATTTGTTTACGAATCAGAAATTCAGGCCATTAAGGAATTATTACCTAAAGTGAAGAAGAGTATAGAAATTGGGGTAGGAAGCGGTAAATTTGCTGTACCCTTAGGCATAAAGATTGGAATTGATCCTTCTCCTCGAATGCGGAAAATTGCTCAAAAAAGGGGTATTGAAGTTATTGATGCAGTAGCAGAGGAACTCCCTTTTGAAAACTCTCAGTTTGAACTTGTTTTAATGGTTACTACGATTTGTTTTGCAGATAATTTAGATCTGACTTTCAGAGAGATATATAGAATATTAAAACCTGGTGGATATTTAATAATTGGATTTGTAGATAGAGATAGCTCTTTAGGGAAATTATACCAACAACATAAAGAAAATAGTCTATTTTATAAGATAGCTACATTCTATTCCACAAAGGAGGTAGTTTATAACTTGAGTAAGGTTGGATTTAAAGAATTTGATTTTAGGCAGACAATATTTCATAGTCTAAACGAAATAAAAGATGTCGAACCTGCAAAAGAAGATTATGGAGAAGGTTCTTTTGTGGTGATAAGAGCAAGGAAATGAAAGTAAGTGAATTTGACTTAATATAATTAAGTCAAATTTGTAGAGATTGCCTGATGACAGAGGTAAACATTAATGATTAAAGAAAATGTAAAGAAAATATTAGATGAATTACCAGAAAATGTAAAATTAGTCGCTGCTGCCAAGACCAGAACTTCTGAAGAGATTAAAGAAGTTATAGAGGCAGGCGTAAAAATTGTAGGAGAGAATTATGTCCAAGAAGCAGGAAGGGCTTTTGAGGTAATTGGAAAAGAGGTAAAATGGCATTTTATCGGACATCTTCAAAAAAATAAAGTCAAGAAATCAGTTAAAATATTTGATATGATTGAGACTGTAGATTCTTACACACTTGCCCATGAAATTAATGAAAGATGTAAACAAATTAATAAAATAATGCCTATATTAATTGAAATAAACAGTGGGAGAGAAAAACAAAAGTTTGGAATATTTCCTGAGGATGCATTAGATTTAGTACAAGAGATTTCACCTTTACCTCAAATAAAAATAATGGGGTTGATGACTATGGGTCCACGTTTTGGAGACCCGGAAGATTCTCGTCCGTACTTTATTGAAACGAGAAAAATATTTGAAAAAATAAAAACACTTAATTTGCCTCGTGTAGAAATGAAATACCTTTCAATGGGTATGACTAATTCATATCAGATAGCTATTGAAGAAAAAGCTAACATGGTAAGAATAGGTACCCTAATATTCGGAAAGAGAAGTTATAAAAATTAATTAACAAAAAGAAATCAAGGGCAATAGTAATCCATAGAGAACTACTATATGCCCCTTTGTTTTATTTAAAAAAAATTAGGAGGAAGAAATGACAGAAAATACTAATAGTAATATACAAAACTCTGAACAGGCTAGAGAAGAAAAAATAGCAGCTAGTAAAAAACTTAATGAACAACTTAAACAAAATATGTCTAAAATAAAACATAAAATTTTAGTACTTTCCAATAAAGGGGGAGTAGGAAAAAGTTCAGTTGCTATTAATTTAGCTCATGCCTTAAGTGAAAAAGGTTTTAAAGTAGGAATATTAGATGCTGACCTACACGGACCATCGGTGGCTAAAATGTTAGGTTTTGAAGGTAAAAAATTGCAAGGGAGTTCGGAAGGAATAATTCCTATGAACGTTTCTTCTAATTTAGTAGCAGTCTCCATGGCTTCTTTGATTGAAACTTCTGATGCCCCTCTTATTTGGAGAGGTCCTTTAAAGATGATGGCTTTAAAGCAGTTTTTAGGAGAAGTGAAATGGGGCAATTTAGATTTTCTTATAATTGATTCTCCTCCCGGAACAGGGGATGAGCCCTTATCGATTTGCCAACTTATTCCGGAATTAGAGGGAGGAATTATTGTAACTACTCCTCAGGGAGTAGCCCTATTAGATTCTCGGAAATGTGTAAGTTTTTTAAAAAATCTTAATATACCTGTTTTGGGCATTATAGAAAATATGAGTGGATTAAAATGTCCTCATTGTGGTAAAAATATCGATTTGTTTAAATCAGGTGGAGGAGAAAAAGCAGCAGAAGAATTTAAATTACCTTTTTTAGGCAAAATTCCCATAGATTTAAATATGGTAAACTCTGCAGATGAAGGGAAACCATATATCTCTCAATATAAAAATTCGGAAACTACGCAAATTTTTAATAAAATAGTAGAATTAATTCTCGCTAAAATGAAATAGCAAAATTATTTGACATTGCCACAACGTATTATATCAATTATGTAGCACCACGGCGCTGCCGTGGTGAATAAAAATGGAGTGTAGATAATGAAAATTACTATTATTTATGATAATAAAATAGCAAGAGATGTAAAAGGGTTAAAAGCAGGATGGGGTTTTTCCTGTTTTATCCAAACCAAAGAGAAAAATATTTTATTCGATACGGGTTGGGACGGTGATATACTTATTTCTAATATGAAGTTATTAGGTATAAATCCAGAAGATATAGATTTAGCAGTCATTTCGCATAATCACTGGGATCATTGTGGTGGTCTTGCTCGAATATTAAATTTAAATCCAAATTTAAAAACTTATATCCCTCAATCTTTTTCTAAACGCCTAAAGGAAGAAATAAAAAAAAGAACTGATGCTTATGAAATTAGTAAATTAGGAGAAATATGTCCTGGAGTTTATACTACCGGTGAAATAGAAGGTTCTTTATCTGCCGGCAAAACAAAGACATTAATAAAAGAACAATCTTTAATTATTTCAACCATCAAAGGCCTTGTGATCATTACCGGTTGTGCTCATTCGGGGATAAACAAGATATTAAACTCAGCAAATAATTTAGGGGAAATTTATGCTTTATTGGGAGGATTTCACGATTTCGATAAGTATAATTTATTAAAAAATATATCTATAATTATGCCTACCCATTGCACTAAAAATAAAAAGAAAATTCTTGCTTTGCTTCCGAAGAATTACGTCGAGGGCGGAGTCGGTTGCCAGCTTGGTGTTTAGCATATAGAGGATTTTGGGAACATGAAATCAAAAAATATCTGTAAATGGTATAATGTTTGCCCCATGAAAAGATATTTTAAAGAAGAGAAATTAGATATAAAGTGGGTTAATGAATATTGCTGGGGTAATTATCAGCATTGTATAAGAAGAAAGATGGAAGAGGAAGAAAAATATCATCCTGATAATATGCTTCCTGACGGGACTATTAATAAAAAATTAAAGATGTAAAACAAGGGAAATATATTATGTATTATACATATGCAATAACCGGATTAATGTTATTAATTTCTTTTATTATAAACAAACAAAAAACAATTAAAGCAGTTAAGATTGCTGTTGTAAAATTTAAAAAAATATTTCCCACTTTTATTACTATGCTTATACTTGTTTCGATTATCCTTTTTCTTTTTCCCGATGAAGTAATTTTGAATTATTTAGGAAATAGTAGTAAATTTATTAGCGTTTTATTAGCCTCCTTTATTGGTTCAATAACTTTAATGCCCGGTTTTGTGGCTTTTCCTCTATCCGGTATTTTACTAACTAAGGGAGTACCTTATATGGTTTTATCCGCATTTACCACTACCTTAATGATGGTAGGCATAATAACCTTTCCGCTAGAAAAGGAGTATTTTGGAGTAAAGGTAACTGTAATAAGAAATATAATCAGTTTTTTCATAGCTCTTATTGTAGCTGTAATAACCGGCATTTTATTTGGAGAGATTTTCTAATGAAAAGAAATGTTAAAATAAGAATAGCATACATATCAACTTATGTTTTTTTCTTAGTAGTATCCTTTATGCTGGGGTATAATCCAGGAAAAGAAATTGCTTTTAATTTTATTTCTTTTTTAATATATATGCTCAAGATACTGCCTTGTGCCTTTATATTAATAGGTCTATTTGAGGTATGGGTAAAAAAAGAAGTAATTGAAAAACATTTAGGTGAAGAATCTGGGATTAAGGGATATGCATGGGTTATACTACTTGCCGGAACTATTGCCGGAGGGTTGTTGGTAGCTTTTCCCATTGCATATTCTTTATATAACAAAGGAGCAAAACTCAGTATTGTTTTTACTTATATAGGAGCTGCGGCAATTTGCAGAATTCCTATGACTCTATATGAAGCATCATTTATGGGAGTAAAATTTACTGCCATAAGACTATTAGTTTCGCTACCGTTGGTTATCGTAACTTCGATATTATTAGGAAATTATCTGAGCAAGAGAAATTATAAGATGGTAGAGGGAAAATAAATTAATTATTTATAGCCTTTGTGTTATCAAAATAAAGGTTATTCCTATATAATAAAAATAGATTAATAAAAATATTTTATTAATAGAAAATTAAAAAAGAGAAGTAAAAATGAATAAAGTAGAGATTTCTTTAAACGATTTGCCAATTGCCTCGCCAGGTGTTCCAGTCTATTTAATTTCTACCATAAGTAAGGATGATATAAGAAATATTGCCCCTTATGGAATGGTGATGCCAGTCTCTCATAATCCTCCTATTTATGCAATTGGTTCGGATAAAAATAGAGATACTTACCGAAATATTGTGGAGACAGAAGAATTTGTCTTAAATGTGCCTTCTACTTCAATGTTGGAAAAAGTAAATCTTACCGGAATAAAATTTCCTGCCGATATAGATGAATTTGAAAAAGCAAAATTCACCCCAACCCCAGCTTTCCAAGTAAAGCCGCATTTGATTGCTGAATGCAGGTCTCATTTTGAATGTAAGTTATTGAATATTTACGAAATAACTAAGACCAGAGTTATTATAGTTGGAGAGGTGGTAGCTGTTTCAATAGATCAGGATTTATTTTTGAAGAATTTTGCTAAACAAAAGGGACAGTTAGATCCTTTGTTTTATGTTCAGGGAGCTTATTTTGGATTAGGAAGGTATGTGGGAAAAAGGTAATAAATTTATTAGGAGTATATGTAGATTAGATGAGAACTTATTTAGATTGTATCCCCTGTTTTTATAGACAGGCTTTAGATGCTGCTCGAATTGCGGGAGCAGATGAGCTTATACAAAAAAAGATTATTGATGAACTTTCTCAGTTAATACCAAATTTTTCTTTAGAAACAGCCCCACCGGAGATGGGAAGAGCGATATATAGTTTAGTCGGAAAAATATCCGGCGTAAAAGATCCTTTTAAAGAGATTAAAGAAAATAGCAATAAGTTTGCCCTAAAGCTTTATCCTAAATTAAAACAAGAAATAAATATTTCAGAGGATAGACTCTTGGCTACCGTAAAATTATCTATTATCGGTAATATTATTGATTATAGGGCGAATAATTCCTTGAATGTGGTGGAAGAAATAGATCATCTTTTTCAAGGGAATTTTACGATTAATAACGAAAATAGTTCAACTACCTTTAAATATAATCAATTTAAAGAAAGCTTGAATAAGATTGACACCATAATTTACTTGGCTGACAACGCTGGAGAGGTAGTTTTTGATAGGCTGCTAATAGAAGAATTAGTAGAAGAACTAGGAAAGCAAGTAATATATGTGGTACGAGGAAAGCCGATTATTAATGATGCTTTAATAGAAGATGCAATATTTTGCGGAATAAATAAAGTTGCTAAAATTACTTCCAGTGGTTCGGATGCACCGGGGACTATAATGAAATATTGCTCTTCAGAATTTATTGAATTATATCAGAATGCTGAATTGATCATTAGTAAAGGACAGGGAAATTACGAAGCTCTTTCAGAAGAAGATAAACTTATATTTTTTTTATTTAAAGCAAAATGTTCGGTAATAGCTGAAAATGTTGGTTGCAATGTAGGGGATATGGTTTTGACATAAAGGGGACGGTTCTATTTTTGGCTGCTTATAAAATTGGGAAATAACAAAAATAGAACCGTCCCCTTTATGCATATTATTAATATATGTATCTGAAGATTTAAAAATTAGAGTAGGTCAATTAGGAGAAGTGTCTTTTAAAAAATAAAGAACGAATAGAAAAGATTTTAAAAAAATAAGTTTTTCTATTTCTTCTTTTTCAAATTAATTATTTTGAATTTTTTAAAAAGAAGATCTTTTTAGCAATTGTTTATAGAATATTTTTAAAAATTTAAGATTGATATTCTTCTTCTGTGATGAAATGACCGTCGGTAATTTCTTCTGATATCTTCCGATAACTTCGGTCAAATTCTAAATACAGGTTGATTCGGTTAGGGCAAGAAGCGCCAATTAATTCTTTTTTTAACATGTAGGCCGGTCCATCATCTTTATAAGTGGGAGAGAGGTCATTATATTTTCTGATAAGGGTTCTAAATTTTTCTCCGCATTTATCACATTGAGAATAAATCCAGATCACTCCTGAGTAATCTTCTTCTCTTTTTCCGAACAATTTTTTAAAAAAACCGGGACTCATTTTAACACCCTCCTTGAAAATTTGTACAAAAAATAAAAAATCAATTAATCTAAAATAAAAAACATTTTAATAATATGACTTATTATAACATAAGCATAAACGGTTATTCACCAAAAAGCTAAAAAATATTTTATACGGTGTATTGCAAATAAATTTATAATAAATTTTGGCTTTTTGGTTATAATTATGTTGTAGGGGTACAATGAATTGTACTCTCACCATTTTATTGCCTAATGTTTCTCGTGGGCACGATGCATCGTGCCCACTACATTAACATTTTGTTTACTTTTTGGGTAGTAATCATAAATTTAAATTAAATTATAAAAATTCTAAAAATATTTTTAATAAAAGAAGGATTTTGATATATTTTGCAGAATAAATATATTAGTGAATCAGTCCATCTCGTGCTATACGCTTGATTTTATTTTAATCAAAGAGGAAGGATAAAATTGATGGAATGGCGATTAATAAAAGATAGTTATCATAGCGGTTTTATGAATATGGCTATCGATGAGGCAATAATGATAGCCCACCGAGAAGGATTAGTTCCTCCCACTATCAGATTTTATCAATGGTCTCCACCGGCTGTGTCTTTGGGATATTTTCAGGATCTACAGAAAGAGATTGATGTAGATGTTTGTAAGAATCTGGGAATCGATATTGTCCGCCGGCCCACCGGGGGGAAAGCAGTTCTCCATGATAAAGAATTAACCTATAGCTTTATAATTAAAGAAAATCATCCTTTGGTTAATGATTCTATATTAGAGACCTATAAGAAGATTAGTGGTGGAATAATTAGAGGTCTTTCTTGTTTAGGAATCAAAGCCAAATTAGTTCCTCTGAGAGAAAAATTAAAGAGCACTCCCTCAGGTAATGAGGCTAAATCCAAAATTCCCCATTCAGATATTAAATCAATCTGTTTTTCCGTTCCCTCTCAATACGAGGTACAGGTTGAAGGTAGAAAGATTGTAGGTTCTGCTCAGGTAAGAAAAAAAGAAATAGTTTTACAACACGGTTCTTTATTGATAGAATTAGAGAAAGATAAATTGTTTTCTGTATTTAATTTTCCCTCAGCTCAGATAAGAGAAAAGCTTATAACAAGATTTAAAGCAACCAGCTTGGAAGAGATTTTAAAGAAAAAGATAAATTTTTCAGAATTATCCGAAATTCTTCCCCGGGGATTTGAAGAAGAGTTTGGAGTAAAATTAACTGAGGGTAAATTAACTGAACAGGAAGAAAAAATTTCCAAAAACCTTTTAGAAAATAAGTACTCAACTCATGAGTGGAATTACGAAAGAAAAAATAATCAAAGAGGGCAGATTTATGAAAACTTGATTTGCAAAAAGGAAAAGAAAAGGAGTAGTCAATGAGTAAATTTAAGAGTAAATTTATTGTAGTTGAAGGAGCTATAGGAGCAGGAAAAACAAGTTTAGTTTTATTACTAAGTAAAAGATTTCATGCAAGACATAATTTAGAAGTGGTGGAAGAAAATCCCTTTTTGTCTAAATTCTATAGTGATATAGAAAGATACGCCTTCCAGACTCAAATATTTTTTTTGTTGAGCCGTTATAAACAGCAATTAGAACTGACCCAGCAAGATTTATTTAATCAATTAATCTTTTCCGACTACTTATTTGCCAAGGATAGGATATTTGCCCATCTTAATCTCTCCGGAAATGAACTTTCCATGTATGAACACCTCTATGAAATTATGGTTAAAGATATCCCTCGACCGGATTTAATTATTTACCTACAAGCAAGCACCGAAACGTTGATGAAAAGGATAGCACTAAGAGATCGGCCTTTTGAGCGGAAAATGTCTTTTGAATATATGAGAAGATTGAATTTGGCTTATGAAGAATTTTTTTCTTATCCCGATAATTATAAAAAAATAAAATTAATTAAAATAAAGACTAACAATCTTGATTTTGTGGGCGAAGGTAAAGATCTTGAATATATTGTTAATGAAATTTATAAGGGGGACAGTTTAAAATGAAGAAATTTATTATAGTATCAGGAAATATTGGTTGTGGCAAATCAAGCTTAACTGATCTCTTAAGTAAAAGATTGGGTTGGAAACCGTATTATGAGGTAGTAGAGAACAATCCTTATTTAGAGGACTTCTATGGAGATATGAAAAAGTGGAGTTTTCATCTTCAGATATTTTTTCTGTCCAAGAGATTTCGTCATCATCAGGAAATATTAAAAAACCCTGCCTCTGTAGTTCAGGATAGAAGTATTTATGAGGATGTAGATATATTTGCTAAAAATTTAAATCAGCAGGGATATATGGAGGGTCGCGATTATGAAAATTACCAGGAATTATTTAACATAATGACCCAATTTCTTACTCCTCCGGATTTAATTGTATATCTTCAGGCTTCAGTTCCCACTCTCTTAAGAAGAATTTCTTTACGAGGAAGAGATTATGAAAAAACTATATCTGAGGAATATTTGAATCAGTTAAATGTTTTATATGAGGAGTGGATAGAGAATTTTACTATTTGCCCCATCTTAAATGTACCGGCAGATGATTTAGATTTTGTTAAGCGGCCCGAACATCTAAAATTGATTACCAATAAAATATTGGATACCTTAGAAGTAGTAGAAAAGGTAATCAATGCGTAGGCGGGCATATTTTGAGCGCAGCAGTGATTCGTAGTCTT
>NCRO01000353.1 GCA_002849045.2 Candidatus Sediminicultor secundus | reverse complement strand
CATCAAGTATTAAAAGATACTAAGATTTCTTCTGCTGATGTATTTTTCATTAAAGTAGGAGATTTAATTGTAAAAGAGGATCATCTTCTAACTAAATCTAATGAGGTTAAGCTATTTCCGATTATCGGTGGAGGATAAAAAAAATTAGAAATTTAATAAATCACGCAGCGTTTTTGCCGAGAAGAAACAGTAAGGAAATTCTCTGAAGGTATATACTTTAGCTTGTTTAATCTTTTCTTCTTCTTTTTCTATTTTTTCGTCCAGTTCATACTTTAAAGGAATTATTTTTTCTACTATAAAATTACTTATAACTTTAATTTCTTCAGAAATTTTCCGTTTTTCGATTGGTGAAGAAACTCCCTTGATTTTTTTAATTAATTCAGTTTTTTTCTCAACCAGCTCCCCAATTTGAATTTTCTCTTTTTTGGTTAAAGGCAATTCATTAATATATCTCTCCGGGTTAAATTCCAAATCTCTTATCTTTTTCTTTAGGGCAGATATTTTAAAATCAGACGCCTTAGGAGAAGATTTAAAATTAAGGTATAAAGTGCAGGAGGCAACCAGAAAATGAGGAGGCTCCACTTTAAAAAATTCTCTGATAATCTCATCGGTTACCAGGTCATATTTTGCCCCTCCCAATCCATGAATAAAAAGGTCAGAGATAAATAAACGGTTGTATAAAGTTAACAGAAGGGCTTTGGGTCTTATCATTAATTTCTTTTCTTTAAGGAAAGCTTTTAATGAAGATAAAGATTTTAAACTGTCTTTTTCTATAAGAAATATTTTGCCATAAGAATCATTATAGAGATATTTTTTTTCTTTCTCTCCTAGAATAAAAATTTTTCTCCTCTGGTCTCCTTCTTTCCAAATCCAGAAGGGTGCCTCGATCAAATTTTCTTTAATAATTAAATTGAGCGAGGGTTGTGCCCGGTTTCTAATTTTAAATAATTTTCTGTATTCATCCAATTTATTATTATAAATTTTGGAAAAGGATTCGATGTTTTTAGTAATTTCTAAAAAGAAGGAGAGAAATTCATCACTATCACAAATTTGAGAAAAAGGAATTTCTAAATAAGCAGGCCCAATCTCTTGCTCGTAAAGTCGGCGGGCTAAACCGAGAAATTCTCCCAGATTAGCTTTTTTATAATTTTGATTGCAAAAACGAGAAGAATTTTTCAGACACTGAGTAAAAATTTTAAAATTATTTAGAATATTTTTATTTTCTGATTCCAGGAGCTTAAGCTTACAGATGATATCTCGGGTAAATTTGGTAATCAGTTCCAAAGAAGGGCAGGGATATTCTTCAAAGGGAAGGTTTGGGGTAAGAGCAGGGGATAAAAAATTAATCTCTTTCAATCTCAAATTCCCGGTTGAAGAAAGAACGGGAAGAGAGAAGTTAAGGTCTTTACAGATATCATTATCCAGGATAATGTTTAATCCCAAGCATTTATCCGGAAGAGGAGATTTTTTAAGTTCGTTTAAAAAGATATTTTTAATCCATATCCCGGGATGAAAAAATACCGGTTGGTGCCCGCCCTGGATAATATATTGGTAGGCAGGGTTGATTTTTTCTCCAATATCAGGATCAAATTTTTTACTAAAAGATAAAGCTTTCCCAACTACTTCTTTTCGACTCTTTTTCTTTACTTCCTTAAAAGGTTGGTTAAGAATTTTAAAGGAATACTGACTAAAAATTTTCTTATTCTCTTCTAAGAGAGAACTAATCTTGTCCCCTGATGGAGAGAGGAAAATTTGTTTATTTTTTTGAGGAACTTTAAAAGACAATCTTTCCATTTACAAAAGTGCCTCTATATCCTTAATGCCGACTTCTTCCTTGGAAATAAAGGGTTCGGCAAACTCTGTACCAACAAGGTTACCCCAGTAACGGTTAGAATTTAAGACCCATTCAAATAGCTGATGTCCTTCGGGAAAAGGCCCAAATTGGGATTCATAGCACCTGATAGATTCTATCTTCATCTCCATCACTTTGCCTATATCCATAACAAAAGAGGGCTTGAAATTTAATTTTAGATGAGAAGCGACATAATAGTATAATTTTTTTACATAAAAGGGTCTGCCCTTCATCTCTGCTTTGGTGAGTTTTCCGTAGAAACGGGCAGCATCACAGATCTTTGAGGTGGCAACATGGTCAGGATGAGCATCTATCCAGTAAGGGGCAAAAAGGATATCCGGTTGAATTTTTCTGATGATTTCAGCTAATTCCTGGCGGACCTCTATTTCATCCTGAAGATATCGATTGAGAAAATCAAGAGTAATCCTCTCTTCGATTCCTAATATCCTGCTTGATTTTACACTCTCTTTTTTTCTGGTCTCCGGATCCCCATGAGGAGTAGGCTCTCCATCAGTTAAATCCACGATAGTTACTCGATGACCTGCTTCGGTAAATTTTAATATAGAACCGCCCATTCCCAATTCCACATCATCGGGATGGGGGCCGACAGCTAATATATTAAGCATTTTTTCACCTCACTATCTATGATTTTTTGGTAATAGGCTAACCTCTTTTCCGGGTTATCCAGATAATTACCAAAAGTACGGTCTTTATCTTTATAAATCATACTAACCGGCAGCTCTTTTACGGTTAGATTATTTTTATAAGCCTGAATCCAAAGTTGAAGGGGGAGGCCATATCCCTTTTCGGTTAATTCTAATTTTTTCAAGCCTACCACCCGATATACTTTAAATCCACAGAAAGAATCGGTTATTCCGTAACTGGTTATCTCATTAATTAGGCCGGTGATTTTACGATTAATTCTATATCGGTCTTTAGGTGGAGCATCAATCTGTTTCTGGAAAGAAAGATAACGAGAACCAGATATTATTTCAAATTTTCCTTTTTTTATCTCTTCAAAAAATTGAGGAATCAATTCCGGTTCATGCTGTTCATCGCAATCTAAAGTCAGAAGATATCTGTAATTGTTATCCCGGGCAAAATTAATTCCGTCAATCAAAGATTTGCCGTATCCTTCGTTTTCTGAGTGGTTTATAATGATAAGATTTCTTATGCCAGGACAAAGCTTCTTCGGTTAAATGAGGTGTATGTCCCCCTTTTTCTAAAGCTCGCTGGTAGTAATTTTTTAACTTAGATTTATATTCGGGATGGGTACAATTATTGATTATTGTTTCAGCCCTTTCCCGAGGAGATAATC
>NCRO01000352.1 GCA_002849045.2 Candidatus Sediminicultor secundus | reverse complement strand
GACACAGAGCGGCTCGTCGGCAGCTTCATATGTTTATAATAGCTCGCCCCTACGGTCACGGTCAGGCGGAAATAATTAGTTCGATTATCATCGGCACCTTATTGGCCGTGGTAGGCGTTAATTTTTTAATCGCTTCGATTCAAAGATTTATAAATCATCAATCAGCCGTTTACGGAAATTTAGCCGTAATAGTATTTATAATTTCCGTGATAGTAAAAGAGGGATTGGCTCAATTTTCTATACGCGCTGGAAAGAAAATTAATTCTCAATCACTTATTGCCGATGGTTGGCACCACAGAAGTGATGCTCTGGTATCTCTTATGATTTTAGTTGGAATCTTTACAGGAAGGCATTTCTGGTGGGTGGACAGCATTATGGGCGTTATAGTATCTTTGGTCATATTTTATACCACCTACATCATTTTAAAAGAAACAATCAGTACCTTAATTGGGGAAGAGCCCTCTAAGGATTTTGAAGCAGAGATTAGAAAAATTGTAACTAATAATATATCTCATGATGTTAAATTACATCACCTCCATTCTCACAAGTATGGTGACAATAAAGAATTAACCTTTCATATCAGATTACCAGCAGGTATGAGATTGGAAGAGGCCCACAGGATTGCCGAAGAATTAGAAAATAAAATAAGAGAAGAAATGAATATTGAAGCTACTATTCACTTGGAGCCGCTTTTTCATAAAAAAAATGAAAAAAATTAACCTATTAAGGGAAAAATTATCTATGAAAAATAAACTTTACTATGAAATCGATGAGCAGATGTACCACAGGTTTGATCAAAAAAATGATATGTTTTGCCGTTATCTATGGGATAAAAATCTGAAAACTTACCAAAATAATTTTGCGGATGATATGCTAAAGAATATAAAAGAAAATAATGAAGGTTACACCCATTTCGATTACGCCTTTTCTAAAGCTTCCTGGACAGTATATAATCGATTTCCTTTTGCCTTTTCCTGGAAAGGTGATACCTCTTTTGAAGAAGATTGGTATGGTTATAAATTAAGAGAAAAACAATACCAGATTAAAGACCTGGCAGAATTTACTGTCAAAGTAAAAAAAGTAACCAAATTTTATGGGGCCTCTCTGCTGGGGATAACTAAAATTAATGATAAATGGATTTATAAAAATGCAGGTAAAAGATCAGATGGGCAATTTTTAGGCTCTTATCCTGTAAATTTACCCCAAGATATTGATCGGGCAATAGTTATAGCTATAGAGATGGACCCTGTAGGATTATCTACTACTCCTGCTTTGCCCGCCTGTGCTGCAACCGGATTGGGATATTCCAGGATGGCGTTTATTATTTCCTGTCTGGGGGAGTTTATAAGAAATTTAGGCTATCAGGCTATTCAATGTGGGAATGATACAGCCTTAAGTATTCCTCTGGCGGTTGACGCCGGTCTGGGTGCGTTAGGGCGAAATGGTTTGCTGGTTACTCCGGAATATGGTTCGGGGGTTAGGATTTGCAAGATTTTTACTAATTTGCCTTTAGTTTCAGATGAGCCAAACCTTAATTTTATTTCTAAAATTTCTAATTTTTGTAAAAGATGTTATCAATGTGCTGAAATTTGCGAAACTAAAGCAATTTCCTTTAAACCGGAACCGGATTTTAAAGGAGATACCATTTCCAATAATCCGGGTGTAAAAAAGTATTATATCAACCCGGAAAAATGTTTTGAGTTTTGGGCAGAAAACACTAGTGATTGCTCCAAATGTATTACCATCTGTCCCTTTTTCAATATTGAGAACCCCCTAACCGCAGATAAATTCTGGAAAGAATAATTTAGTCCCTATTGATAACTAAGTCTTTTAAATAAAATTTATCATATTATGAAAAGTATTTTTAGTCTATGAACTCTTTAAAAATGTAGATATTTCTATTTAAATATCTGGAAAGGAAGGAATAGAAAATG
>NCRO01000351.1 GCA_002849045.2 Candidatus Sediminicultor secundus | reverse complement strand
GACGTGTAGAGATAGTAAAAAGAAGGTCGTGGACAGGGTGATTTTGTAATATCTAAAGGTGCTTCTGATAAAACCTTGGTTGAATTCAAATTGGCTTCAAATACAAAACTTGCACAGAATTTAGCCAATCAAGTAGAGATATATAAGAAAGCGCATGATACAGAAAAAACGATAAAGGCTATTTTGTTTTTTTCAGAAAAAGAAGAGAAAAAGGTAAAAAGAATCTGCGTAAATGGGATTTCCTGAATGAAGTAGGGCGAATGACTTGAGATAATCTTCTGACTTTTGACCTCTTCCAAATTTGTCGAAAGTGCACGAGTCGCTTGTGGATGGAGATGGACTTCTGGTTCCTCTAAAGCCAAGATAGCCTCTGTTTCTGGCTGAAACATTGGCTTAAGAAGCACATCGATGTAAGCTTGAAAAAGAAAAAGAACGGCTAAACTCTGCATGCCTTGTCCATGACGCGAAAGTGGAAAGTCAACCTCATTTTCATAGGCTCTGATAACTACCTCCGATTTCGACATCAAGTCCCAGGGTTTGAGTGGTAGAGCCTGTATTGAAGTTTTTTGGCCAGCACCCAACGCCATAATATTTTTAACTATGTCTAAGGATGCTCTTACCTGTTCAAGTCTTGGGTCCGCTTTCAGTAAGGCATCATTAAGCTTTGTTAGCTCCTCACCGATGGTCTTTTTTAGTTCATCGCTTATTTTGATGTCACGGAGTATTCGTCCCCAGAACTGAGAGCGTGGGGAAAATTCATCATCTGAATCACGGAGAGCAGACAAATAAAACAACTGAATATAAGAGAGAAATTTGGTTAGGTTACCAGGGTTTGCACCTCTTCCTCCTAACGGCTGTCCATCTAATGCAAGAAATTCCCATTTAGGGTGTATTTCTTTGGCAATTGTATCATATTTGCTTGATAGCTGTAATCCTATGGAATTTAAATCCCTAACGGGATCTGTTTGAATGATAGGATTAAGGGCTTGGATCAAGGACTCAGACCACTCACCAGAGGAATCTTCTCGAAACCACAACTTTATAATAATACCTTCGCTTGTCTGAGGTGAATCGCTAGATTTGATCATATGGTAATCATATTCATTAAAAGGCGTTCTTCTGGCCGCTGCACTCCGAGGTAATGCAATTTTCAGTGCTTCGAGCAGAGCCGTCTTGCCAGAATTATTTTCACCTACCAAGACGGTTGTCATGTCCGATATAAGAATGGACACATCAACTAGACAACGAAAATTTTTAATAATTATTTCTCTTAGTTTCATCCAACATTCTCCATTATCTAAGAGTATTTTAGCTTCCTTTAATTACAAAGGGTTAAATTTTATATAACTGCCAAAATAATTACTGGGGTTAAATCTTTATTCTTGAAAGTTAATTAAGCTATTTATCAACAATAAAGACCCCATGTCTTCCCACAGTAGGCAATGGTATATTAATACTTTTTAATTCACCGATAATATCATTAAATTTGAATCAATTATCAATTTATTATAATCAAAATTAAACTTTTTATTCTCTATAATCAAAATAGGGACACTGTACATCCTATTTTTTCTATGGTTTAGATTTCCCTTTTACGAGGTCCTCCTTTAGAACGTCTATCTATAGTAATACCTAAAGCCTCAACTATCTGGTTAAGAAACTCCTCAGATGCTATAGGTTTCCCCTAAAAGTTATCGAATTATCGATCTGGCACACCTTCCCTATTTATTTAATTTAAAAACAAAAATATTAATTGTCTAAGAAAATGGGAGTGCTTCCTATTTATTCCATGTTATACATCTTCCAATTCTATATCTAATTGAGATTTATAACCTGAAAAATCTCCCCCTCTTAATATTCCAAAAAAGTTATCGAAATCCTTAGGAGTTAAAAAGGTAAAGAAGTATGATTGATCTTCTTGTTGTTCATTTAATCTATTAAAATGTTCCAATGCATATTTATTTTCAGCCCTAATTTCTTTAGCAATATCCCCGCCATCTTTAATTCTTTCTATCAATTCATCATCTTTTGTTTCTACTACAATTATTTTATTATCAATTTTTATAAAAAAGTCAGGATTAAACTTTCCTTGTTTATGGTGTTCCCCTTTTCTCCATGAGTATTCTATACTATAAAATCCAGTATCCCTCGATTTTATCCATGAATCGATAACTTCTGCATTTGCATTAGAGACTAATTTTTCCATAAATTTTCTCTCCGGAGTAGAATGGGAAATTACAACATTCAATGGTGTTTTAAATAAAAATTTATTTCTTACTTCTTTAATTGCCATTCGTGGTAGAGTTTCATCTTCTATTAAATCCATTAACACTTTAAGATCTTCATCTCCTCCTATCTTCAACGAATCTTCATTAAAAAAGACTGAGGCACCTCTTCTGAATGATCCAATTCCTACTGATGATCTTTTAATATTTACTGTATTTAATTGTTCGAGTTCCATAGCTTCCAATTCAAAACGAAGGGTTTTAGCTCTTTTCCTTTTAATAACCCCAAATGATTGCAAAGTTTTTATATAATTCTCTTCGCTTACTGTATCTTCACTCCAATTAATCTTATCCAATGAGTTTCTAATAATCTCAATTATTTTATCTTTACTAAATTGATTAGAATAATTAGTTCCTTCTTCAAGATCAAATATTTTTAGTCTATTCCAGACATCTTGAGCT
>NCRO01000350.1 GCA_002849045.2 Candidatus Sediminicultor secundus | reverse complement strand
GCTATTCTTCAGCAATACGCAGAGATCAGGCAGGATGTTATTAAAAAGCTTTGCAGGTGCAAGATCATCGCGAGATATGGGACAGGTGTGGATATTCTTGACGTTGAAACGTGCCGTAAAAGAGGGATAATTGTTACGAATGTCCCATATTATTGTATCGATGAAGTCGCTGATCATGCGATAGCGCTTGCTCTTACACTGGCCAGAAGGATTCCTATGTATGTTGATTCTACAAGATGCGGGAAATGGCATTGGTTAAATTCAGGTACACCAATTCATAGGTTTGAAATGCAGATTTTCGGTATCATAGGTTTTGGAAAAATCGGTCGGAATATAGCAAGAAAGGCAAGGGCGTTNNATATTCTATGCGTACAAGTGCCACTTTCATCTGACACACGTCACCTAATAGGCGAGTTAGAACTCAAAAAAATGAAGAAGAATGCGATTTTAATTAATACAGCTCGAGGACCAATAGTTGATAACAAAGCTCTTTATAAGGCTCTTTCGGAAGGTAGGATTACTGCAGCTGGTCTCGACGATATTGAAGATGAACCAGCTAAACGAAAACACTGGAATTACCGAGCTAATCCGCTATTAAAACTTAAAAACTGTCTTATCACGCCACACTCCGCGTACTATTCTGAGGAATCAATTACCGAAGCCAGGAGAACAGCAGCGGAAGAGGTAAAAACAGTATTGCTCGGTAAAAAGCCACGATATGCTCTCTGAAGTTAAAGTCCAGCGTCGGCAAGAGAAATAAAAAAAATAGAAGTAAAAAATTCAAAGGAGGTTATTCAAATGATAAATTACAGGTATCCTTTTAATCACGTGGGAGTTTCGGTTACTGATTTGGAAAAAGCAATTGATTTTTACAGAAAAGTCTTTGGGCTAAGACTGATAATGGGTCCAGAGGGAATTAAAGCTGATGACACTGGTATCGGGGAACTTTGTATTGACATTTTTGGGAGCAGAATGAAACATTTTAGAATTGCTCATATGACTA
>NCRO01000349.1 GCA_002849045.2 Candidatus Sediminicultor secundus | reverse complement strand
TCAACATTCCATTTTCCGTCAAGGCTGGAAACAATGGTAAAATTATTTAAAGTCTCAACAACATCAACAAATCCCCCAATTCTTTCTGTAGAATGATACCCTGGCTGGCCTTCAATTAAGCCGACGATTACCTCTTTCCCATTCATTAATTTTTTGGCATATTCACCCATCTTTCGCGTTCCATTCCTTTGGTTGTAACCTACAACTCCGTGAATGGGTGTGGGAAAATCAGGAATGTCTGAATTTACAATTATTACCTCAATTCCTTTATCAACCGCCTGTTTTACAAGAGGGGCGGCAGCAAATTCATCATGGGTAGATAGAATAATGATGTCAACGCCACGAGTAATAACATCCTGAATCATTCCCATTTGTCCCATGATATCTGCACCACTCTGGGGTGCAAGCATAAATGATTCTGCACCCACCTCTTCTGCTAAATTTTTAATCCCTTCACCAATAGCCATATAATAATTAAACTCAGTAGCCGGAGGCATATAGGCAATGATTGGAATGTCTCCTTCTTTATATTTCAAGTTTTCAAACCCCGCTTGAGCTTTGATGTAAACAGATTCGGCGTATTTCTCTTTTTCCACATAAGAGAATTCACCCTTTGCCTCCACTCCCTGACCACCAATAAAGGCTTGCGGTAAAACACTCAGCACAAATACAATTACCAGTAAAATTTTTAAAATTCTTTTCATTTTGTCCCTCCTTAAATACATTTTTTTTCATAATCTCCAGATTCTAATTAAATTTTTTACCACCTCCTAACTGTATTTTTCTCGGTTTGCATACATTTCAGCATAAGTGCAGTCATAAAATTCAAAGATGTTTCCGAATGGGTCTTCACAATAGAGAAGTCTGCAACCTGGGAATACTTCCCAAATCTTGCTCCTGACTTTTCCGCCATTCTTCTCAACCTTCTTCATGCTTTCTTCAAGATTAGAAGAAGTGAACGCCATATGAAAAATTCCTGTTTTCCAATATTCAAAGTTATTTTCTCGGCGCTCTGCCGCTGGATCTTTGAATTCAAATAACTCGATGCCGACACCATCTGCTGTAGTCATATGAGCAATTCTAAAA
>NCRO01000348.1 GCA_002849045.2 Candidatus Sediminicultor secundus | reverse complement strand
ATTTCTTTGGCTGACGGTGGTTTATTTCCCTACGGGTTATATAAGGATATATACGAACCAAATCAATTAGCTATGATTGTATTTGATGATATAGTAGAAAAGATAATCTTTCAGGTAGACTATGAAGGAGATGCAGAGGATTTTGCCTGGGTTATTCCGGTACCCGGTTATCCTAAATTGTTCTCCGTCGAAGATGATATATTTTATGAATTACATAAATTAACTCAACCTCTTCCTCCTTCGAGTTTTGGTTGTGGATGGGGAGCAGGACCACCTCTCCCTGGCTTAGAAGGTGAGGGAGTACATGTTTGGGAAGAGAACCAGGTAGGAATTTATCATACCAGTACTTTATCAGCATCAGATCCCAATAGTTTGGTAGAATGGTTAAATGATAATGGTTATGCCTTCCCAATAGAAGGCCAAGAGATACTGGATTATTATGTGCAAAAACAGTGGTTTTTTGTAGCTATGAAGATACAAGGCGAAGGGATGACTGACAGTTTTGATTATTACACTGGTGCTATTCAACCTATAGGTATAATGTTCTTTTCCGATGAAATGATTTATCCTTTAAAAATTAGTACTTTAAGTGCACCATCCTGGGGGACGGAAGTATTAATCTATGCTTTTTCAGATGAAAGAGTAACTTTTCCCGGAGCCACAGAAGAATATAATTCTATTATAACTCCTGATCAGTTAAAAGAATATCCCATCTTACAAAGTCTAATAGATAAAGCCTTTGTTTTAACAAAGCTAAGAAAAAATTTTAGTGCTGAAGAAATGGACGATGATTTAATATTGGTTCCAGTTCCCAAATATATAGCTTTAGGAAATATTATAGATTTGAGTAGCCCCATAGGACAGTTTATTTTACTTATAGGAGTTTTTATCTTTTTATTAAAAATGAAAAAGAGGAATATTTAAGTTTTAACCCTCGTTAACCTGCCTTTGCTCTATCCCCTATTTATATTTATAGAATTAAAAAATCTTAAAATAGGGGATAGATTTTTTAATTTAAAGTAGTTTATCAAAATCCCCCTTCTTCAACAGTACAAAATTTGCTTTAATACCTTTAATTGATTAAAATGATAAAAAACTTATTTTAAATCATTTGAAAGAATAGGAGAATGCAATGAATAGAGCAAAAGTTTATTTTACAGATTTAAAGGCAAAACCGGGAAAGAATTTATTGGATAAATTAAAGAAATTAGTTTTAGAAGCCGGGATTAAAGAGATTGATTTTAAGAAAAAGTTTGCAGCCCTAAAAATTCATTTTGGGGAACCGGGAAATCTTTCTTATATCCGACCTAATTATGCAGCTTGTATTGTAAAATTGATTAAAGATTTCGGGGGAAGGCCATTTTTAACCGATGCCAATACACTTTATTACGGGAAGAGGGCTAATGCCGTGGACCATTTAAATACAGCTATGGTGAATGGATTTAATCGGATTGCAATAGGGTGTGATGTTATTATTGCCGATGGCCTGAAGGGGACTGAATATCGGGAAATTCCTATAGATAAAAAACATTGTAAAGCACCAAAGATAGCTGCAGCAATTACCAGTGCCGATATTATCATTTCTCTGACTCATTTTAAGGGTCATGAAATGACCGGCTTTGGAGGCACCCTGAAAAATTTAGGTATGGGCAGTGGTTCCCGGGCTGGTAAAATGGAGATGCACTCTAATTCTAAGCCCAAGATTATTCTTAAAAATTGTATCGGTTGTGGCCAGTGCATTAAAAGCTGCTCCCAGGAGGCCATTCATTTTAATGAAAATAAAAAAGCGGAAATTGATTATCAAAAATGTATCGGTTGTGGCCAGTGTGTAGCAGTATGCCAATACAGTGCAGCTGTAGTAGGCTCTGATGAATCGGGAGCTATGGTCCAAGAAAAAATTGCAGAATATACTTATGCAGCATTAAAAGACAAGCCTCATTTTCATATCAGTTTTATTATGAATGTCTCCCCTTATTGTGATTGTTGGAATTATAATGATATGGCTATAGTCCCGGATATCGGAATGGCCGCTTCTTTTGACCCTGTGGCCTTGGACAGAGCCTGTGTCGATTTAGTAAATAAAACTCCTATGGTTAAAGGCAGTATTCTGGAAGAGAAGCGTTTTCATTCCGGGGAAGATAAATTCGGACATGTTCACATTGATACCGATTGGAAGATAGGCCTGAATTATGCTGAAAAGATAGGTTTGGGCGCACAGAATTATGATTTGATTATAGTTAAATAATAGAAGGTTCTTTGATAGGTTAAAAACCTGCCAAAGGACCGTCCCCTGGCAGGAAAAATGAACAAGAAAGAAATAATTGAAAAAACAGAATTATTTGTAAAACAAACCTTAAGTAAAGATAGTACCGGTCATGACTGGTGGCATATTCATCGGGTAAGGAATTTAGCTAAAAGAATTGCCCGGCATGAAAGTGCAGATATATTTATTGTGGAATTGGCAACGCTATTACATGATATCGGTGATTATAAGTTCTTTCAGGGAGATGAAGAAGCCGGGGCAGCAAAGGTAGGGGAGTGGCTCTCTTCTTTGGAGATTTCTCCTTCTCTTATCGACGAAATTATAGAAATCACTTCTCGGGTCTCTTTTATGCACACCTTGCCAGATAAGGGAAAAGTGGGAGGTAAAAAGAATTCCGCTATTCCGACACTCTCCAAAGAATTAATGTCAGTAACTGATGCCGACCGTTTGGATGCCATGGGAGCAATAGGGATAGCCCGGGCTTTTACCTACGGAGGATTTTTTAATCGGCCAATTTACGACCCTGCCATTAAACCGAGTAAGTCCATAACCGGTGAAGAATATAAAACTACTGAAGCACCATCTATAAATCATTTTTACGAAAAGCTGTTGAAACTTAAAGATATAATGTATACCAAATTAGGTCGTAAAATGGCTAAAAGGAGACACCGTTTTCTAAATCTTTACTTAAAACAATTTTTTAAAGAGTGGAAAGGAAAAATGTAAAGAAAGATGCCAGGCACTTTTTTTACATTTTTTTAAAATAGGAGGCAAGTATGTACCAGGATTTTAAAGGAACACTAATTATTTTAGTAAGACACGGAGAATGTGAAGGGAATATTAAGGGGATGTTTAGAGGAAGGGCAAATTTCCCGTTAAATGAGAGGGGCCTTACTCAAGCTCAGGATTTAGCCCGGGAATTAAAATTTTTTCCTGTTAAATATATTTATTCTAGTCCTCTCGCCCGAGCCAGACAGACGGCAGAGGCTATCGGGGAACAATGTGGGGTAGAGGTTAAAGCAGAAGAAGGATTTAATAATATCAAATTAGGGAGCTGGGAAGGACGCTTTAAAAAAGAGATTGCCCAGGAATACCCGAAGGAATGGGAGCTCTGGGTGAATAATCCGGAAAAACTCAAGGTGGAAGATATGGAGACCCTCTATGATGTGCAGAAGAGGACCAAGGCCTGTCTGGATAACTTAGTTTCCAAGCATGATGGAGAGATTTTAGCAGTAGTTTCCCATCGTGCAGTACTTAAACCCCTTATCTCTGCCTGCCTGAATATTGCTTCACCTTATTTTTGGAAGATTCATTTAGATACTGCCTCTTACAGTTTTCTTTCTCATAAAAAAGACAAAGGATATTGTCTGATACAATTAAATCAAACTAAACATTTAAAAGAATATGTTACCGAGTGGGTATAAAAAAAGAAAAATGAAAATTAACCAAAAAAAACAAATAACAAAAGAATATAAAACCTTTATCGGATATTTAGAGGGAACAATATCAATCATCCTGAATACCCTCCTTTTTGGCTTGAAATACTGGGTGGGAATCAAGATTTTTTCTATAGCCATAAT
>NCRO01000347.1 GCA_002849045.2 Candidatus Sediminicultor secundus | reverse complement strand
CTCATTCCTCATCACTCATTACTTATTACTGTATTTTATTCTTCACGCGATACGCGATACTCGATAACTAATTTATTCGGACTACTGATTTCTGTTTTTTTTCTTAACCAGCTAACTAATCCTCTACGCTGTACGCTATATGCTATCTTCCTATACGCTAAACGCTCTTCGCTCCACGCTATCTGCTTTTTTTCTTCACGCGATACTCGATACTCGATACTCGATACTATCTTTCATTTGTTGGTACCGATAAGTAAGGAAGAATCTTGGAAGCAATCTCCTGGAAAACCGGAGCAGCTACTGTTCCACCGTAATAACTCCCCTTAGGCTCATCCAATAAAACTAAAATAGATATTTTAGGATTCTCAGCAGGAACATATCCCATAAAAAATGAACTAAACTTATCTTCAGAATATTTCCCGATAGAAAAATCAAATTTTTGAGCTGTCCCGGTTTTTCCTGCTACCTGGTATCCTGCAAGCTTAGCCCTTGTACCAGTTCCGTCATTCACTACTTGTTCTAATATCTTGGTCATAGTTAAGGCAGTATCAACCGATACTACCTGTCTTACCGGCCTCGGTTTAAATATTTTAATTTTATTTTGCGCAGAATCTATTATTTCTTTCACTATCATCGGCTTCATTAGAGTCCCTCTATTGGCTATAGCCGATACAGCCATTATCAACTGAAGTGGAGTTACTGAAATTTCTTGACCTATAGATAGGGAAGCCAAGGAAATTCTTGACCAATCCTTTGTACTTCTTACCAAACCATTTATTTCACCGGGTAAATTTATTTCAGTCAATGTCCCAAACCCGAATCTTCTAATCGACTTTTCAAAAATCTTTTCATCTAATCTTGTCCCGGTTTGAATTACTCCTATATTACATGAATTTTTCACTATACCGGTAAGATCTTGAGAACCATGTTGGTGTATATCGTGAAAAACAGTCCCATTGTATTTTGTCCACCCTTCACAATAAAATTGATCATTTAAATTGACTACTCTTCCTTCCAGGGCTGTAGCTATGGTAATAACCTTAAAGGTCGATCCCGGCTCATAAGCATCAGTTAATGCTTTATTTCTCCAGAGATCACGAGGATATTGATTAAAATAATTGGGGTCATAAGAAGGTTTTACTGCCATTGCTAAAATTTCCCCGGTTTTGGGCTCTACTACAATAGCAACTCCTGCTTTGGCTTTAGATTTTTGAAAAGCTTTATCCAAAGCTTCTTCAGTAATATATTGGATGACCTCATCAATAGTCAATACAATTGAATGCCCGTCCTTGTGAGCAGTTGGTTCTTTAATGCTTAAAGGGATCTTGCCTCCTATAGCATCTCTTTCTAAAATTACTAAACCAGGCAAACCCTTTAATTCTTTATCAAAAAATGACTCTAAACCTTCCAGGCCTTGATTGTCTATTCCCACAAATCCCATTAAATTAGAAGCTAAATAATTCTTGGGATAATGTCTTTTACTCTCATCTAAAAAATTTAATCCCTCTAAATTTAGTTTTTTAATCTCTACGACTTCTGTTTCTTTTAATTTCCTTTTTATCCACACAAAAGATTTTTTCTGGTTTAATTTATCCAGTACATCTTTTGCTTCCAAGTTTAAAATTGAAGATACTTTTCGGGCAGTTTCCTGAGGATTTTTGATTTTAGGAGGAATGGCGAATAAAGATTGAACATTAACATTCACAGCTAATTTTTTAAAATTTCT
>NCRO01000346.1 GCA_002849045.2 Candidatus Sediminicultor secundus | reverse complement strand
TGTGGTAGAATTAGAAGGAATTGCTGGTTCATCTGCTGCCCGAGAGAGAGGCCAGGGTTTTGACACCTATATTGCTAAATTCTCCGGTATCAAATTAGTTGCTAAGCAGACTGCTGATTTTAATAGGGCTATAGGAATGAATGTTATGGAAAGTATTCTACAGGCTCAACCAAAAATTGATGCGGTATTTGCCCACAATGATGAGATGGCTCTCGGTGCTATTCAGGCTATAAAAGCAGCCAAAAGGCAGGATGAAATGTTTGTGGTAGGGTTTGATGCTGTATCTGATGCTCTTGATGCTGTCAAAGCAGGAGAGATGAAAGCTACGATTGCTCAGCAACCATGGATGATGGGAGTTCTGGGAGTAATGAACGGTTATTTAGTAGTAAATGGAGTGGAATTAGGTGTAGTATTTATTCCCGTTCCCTTAAAAGTTATTACCGAATAAGGTAAATCAATGAATCAGGGGACGGTTCTCTGATTCAAAAACGAATTCTTTGAGCCGTCCCCAAAAATATGGGACAGTGAGATTACTTCTAATTTTGTAAATCCCATAATCGATCAGAATGGTTAAATAGAAGAACTGGGTCTGTTGTTTAGACTCCAAAGAAAAGAGATGGATAAATGAGGAGAAAAAGAAAAGACAGCAGTTATCTAAATAAATTGGTAAATAAATTAAGGCGACTAAAAGAGGAACCAAATAGTCCGAATAATAAAAATGGAAAAAAAGATTTAAGGGCAAAACCTATTTTTAGTGATACATCCAGGTTTAAGAAGAACGATCAAGTACTTCAGCGAAGTAGGCAGGAGTTTATTGGTCTATTTAAAAATTCGCCGGAAGCGTTGACCTATACCGATATAGATGGAATTGTTCTGGAAGCAAATAAACAATTTGAAGAACTTTTTGGTTATGAACTTGAGGAGATGAGAGGTAAACATATTGAAAAGGTATTGACTAATTTACATACGCAAATTTTGGGTAGTAACCATGTTTTTACCGATTTGGAATTGATAGCAAAGAAAAAGAATAATAAATTAATTCATGTTTCTGTTTCTGTTACCTTAAATCAGGTTAATGAGCAAACTACCGGAAAAATATTTTTACTAAATGATATTACTAATCGTAAAGCAAACGAAGCAGTAAATAACGTATTATACAATATTTCCCGCGCAGCTAACTCCGATATTTCCTTAAAACAACTCTATCCTGTTATTCGCGAAGAGCTCAGCACTATTATCGATACGACCAATTTTTACATTGCCTTATTCGATGAAGAGAAAAATAAACTTTATTTTTCTTATTATGCTGATGAAACAGGAGAAAGAGATAAGGATTTTTTAGTCTCAAAATACAACAACTCTGACAGTATTTTTAATTATATTTTTCAAACCGGAGAGTCATTACTGTTGAATTATAATAAATATAAAAGGATGATTGACCGGGGAGATTTTAATTCCTATGATGTTATAACCAATAAACAGGTATGGTTAGGTGTTCCTTTAAAGATAGAAAGTAAGATTATCGGCTCTATGATTTTGCAAAGTTACATTGATCCGAACCTTTATTCTAAAAAAGATATAAAACTTATGGAATTTGTTTCTCAACAGATAGCTACTGCTATTGAGAGAAAACAAGCAGAGGAAAAATTAAAATTTCTTAGCCTGTATGATTATCTAACCAAATTACCCAATCGGGTGTTATTTTGTGATCGAATGAAACAGGAAATAGCTTATGCCAAAAGAGAACGGAAAAAATTTTCCGTGATGTTTTTGGATTTGGATAATTTTAAAGAAGTTAATGATAAATTTGGCCATGATATTGGAGACCGGCTGCTTCAAGGAGTAGCAAAAAGATTCAGTAAGCTCCTACGAAAAACGATACCATTTGTCGTTTAGGAGGAGACGAATTCATTATTTTATTACCCCGGCTTGCCCAGCCAAGAGAAAATACTGTTGATGTTGCCCGAAAAATACTTAGTTCTCTTAGCGAGCCCTTTTTAATTGGGGGAAATCAGATATATATAAATACAAGTATTGGAATAGCTTTGTACCCTGATGACGGGGAAAAAGAAGAGGATTTAATAAAAAGTGCAGATAAAGCTATGTATATGGCAAAAAAAGAAGGGCCTAATAATTATCACTGGGCAGAGTTTAAGTTAACCTGACAAAAAACCTACCAGGGGACGGTCCT
>NCRO01000344.1 GCA_002849045.2 Candidatus Sediminicultor secundus | reverse complement strand
TCCCCACTCTTGCAGATCGTCAACATAGAGAGGAATGGAAAGCATTAGGTAGCAAAGATACCAGAACTCGAGCACGGGAAAAGGTAGAAGAAATTTTAACTAATCATAAACCTTTACCTATTGACCCAGAGCTTTGCCAGAAATTGAAATCAAAGATAAAAGGATTAATTAAGATATAGTTATATAATGATTTAACCCCTGTTGTTAGAGCGGAAATTCTGGAGAAATATCCCGAAATCGGAATTGTCCTTAATGAGTTAATGGCTGTATTTGCTTCAGGTGTACCATATACTACGGAAAAATTGAGTAATGCACAAAGGGTGTGGCAGTGGTTTAATGGGAAAGTTGATATAGAGAAAAAAGATGCAGCTGAAGCTGCTTATGACTTCCTTGTTGAACGTAATTTGGTAAATAAATAGCTCACATGTATGCAGTGAAAAGGTATTAATCAGAAAGGGAGCCATCTAAGTGGTTCTCTTTTTGATAATAAAAGAGGTTTAAAAATACGTTTGGTATGACGGTAAAATATAAGGAGGTTGTATTATAACAGTGATTAATTCACGGTTTTATTATTGCTCATCGCATTCAAAGTGTGACTGAATTAATAAATCAGCAAATTTAGCTAAGTATCGAAAAGTCAGAGATTCCTTAGAAACAATGAAAGAAATTATAGATGAAGAATTATTTTTAAAACTAGGTATGTCTAAGATAGAGATAAAAGAGAAGGATATTCACTTGTTGGCAAAAAGAAGTACGAATAATGTTAATGCACTTACTAATCCACGAAGTTTCACTTTAAACGATATTGAAGATATTATTGAAAATAGTTTTAAAGTAGTGTAATCTTATTTTTATAGTTTTATTATAATAGATAAAATACAAATAAACCCAAAATAAAAGGAGGTTATTATGATTAAAGGTGGTATAGAGGGAGGAAAATATCGTCTTCTTTCAAAAGAAGAGATTAAAATAATTCATGAATCTTCCCTGAAAATTTTACAGCAAACAGGGATAAAATCAGAAAACGAAGAAATTTTAAATCATTTTTCTAAAATTGGTGCCGATGTAGATTTTAAAGAAGGAATGATAAAATTTTCACCAGCTTTAGTAGAAGATGCTATAAATAAAGCAGCTTCTAAAGTACTTCTTTGTGGAAGAGAAGAAAAAAATGACCTTGTCTTAGAAGGTAAAAGAGTATATTGCGGTACAGGTGGAGCAGCTTTGAATGTACTCGATTTGGAAACAGGAGAAAAAAGAAAAGCGGTACTCAAAGATATTGCTGATATAGCTAAATTAGTAGATGCCCTTGATAATATACATTTTTTTATAAGACCCGTGGTAGCCCAGGATATCTCTTCAGAATTTCTTGACGTAAATAAATATTATGCCGCTTTGAGTAATACTTCTAAACACGTGATGGGATCAGCTTACTCTGTGCAGAGCGCTCTTAAGGTAATTTCTATGGCTGAAGAGATTGCTGGAGGAAAACAAAGATTGAGAGAAAGACCTATCATCTCTTTTATTACTTCTTGGATGAAAAGTCCTTTACAGTTAGCTGATTCTGTTACTTTAGTTTTGATGAAAATTGTGGAAGAAGGGATACCAGTAGCTTTGTCTTCTGCACCTATGGCCGGTTCTACTTCTCCGATAACTTTAGCTGGAACTTTAGCTCAAGTTAATGCAGAACAACTTTGTGGGATGGTTCTTACTCAGTCAATTAACTCGGGCACATCTGTAATTTATGGTGCTATTCCTACTATAGCTGATATGCGGACTATGAATTTTTTAGATGGGGCCATAGAATTGGGGATACTTGCTGCCGGTGGTGCTCAATTAGCCCAATATTATAATTTTCCTTATTATGCCTGGGGAGGTCTTAGTGATTCTAAAATTTCTGATATCCAGGCAGGATACGAGAAAGGAATGACTCTCATTATGGCAGCTTTAGCTGGAGCAAATTACATCCATAATGCTGCTGGAATGTTAGAATCTACTACTACTGTAGCTTATGAACAATATGTAATAGATAATGAAATTATAGGTATGGCAATGCGAGCTTTACAAGGAATAGAAGTAAATGAAGAGACTTTAGCTCTTAAGGTAATAGATAAAGTAGGGCCAGGAGGTAATTATTTAGCTGAAACACATACAGTAAAACATATGAGATCAGAATTATTCTTCCCAAAAGTCAGCGATAGATCTTTAAGGGAAGAATGGATCTCAAAAGGAGGCAAAGATGCTCGCGAAAGAGCAAAGGAAATAGCCAAAAATATTTTAGCTGGGCATAAGCCTCTTCCGATTCCTTCTGATATAGATAAAAAAATTATAAGTAAAATAAAAGGTTTAATAAAATTTTAGGAGTTGGGGGTAAATGAAGATCGGATTAGCTCAAATGGATTGCGAATTGGGAAATATAAAGGCGAATTTAAATAAAATAAAAGAATTTATTTCCAGAGCAAGAGAAGAAAAAGTTAATCTTTTAGTTTTTCCCGAGCTAAGTCTTACTGGTTATTCGGTAAAAGAGCTTATTCCTAAGGTAGCTATAAGAATAGATGATCCTATAATTGAAGATTTAAAGAGAGAGTAAAGATACTTCTTTTGTAATAAGTCTGGTAGAAGAATCGAGAGATTACAATTTTTATAATTCAGCTCTTTATCTGGAACAAGGGAAGATAAAACATCTCCATCGAAAGATATATTTGCCTAATTATGGCATATTTGAGGAGAAAAAATATTTTTTCGAGCGGTGAAAGAATGAGAACCTTCAAGACATCTTATGGTAAAATAGCTATTTTAGTTTGTGCTGATAGCTGGCATCCTGTCTTGCCTTATATTTCAGCTTTAGATGGCGCATCCATTTTTATACACACTGTTGCCAGTTTTGAGAAGGGTTTAGGAGAGGAAATTTCCAATCGTATTGCCTGGGAAAGATTGAATAAATTTTACGCTCAAATATTTTCTCGTTACGTAATTTTTGTTAATAGAGTAGGTTATGAAGGTGAAAATAGATTTTGGGGAGAGTCTGCTGTTATTGCACCGGGAGGTAAAGAAGTAACAAAGGCGGATTATTATAAAGAGCAATTAATTACAGCCATTGTAGATCTAAAAAAGTGTGGCATTATAGGAATATTTTGCCAGAATTTGGAGAAGAGAAAATTGATTTAGCTATAAGAGAACTTGAAAGAGTAAAACAAGAAAGAAGCGAGACCCCTTCTTTTTAATATCTCAGCAAGTTGTTTATAAAAGTTTTAAAAGTTAGCTTATTTTTTTGAGCTCTTCTGATGATGAAAATTGTTATTAAAATAGGACAATAGGAAATAGATTTTTTCAATTGTTCTATTTTTTTTAAAACTTTTAAAAATATATGTAAAAAGCAAGATTTTACCTAATAATGCAATTATATCCATAGTATTAATATTTTTTATTTTATAAAATTATATCAAATTTTAATAAATATAGGAGATAACATTATGGTAGATTTAAATAATATATCTGAATCTTTACAAAGAGGAGCCGCAGAAAAAGTAGAAGAACTTGTTAAAAAAGCTTTAGAGGAGAATTTATTACCCAAGGATATTTTAGAAAATGGTTTAATTAAGGGAATGGATATTATTGGGGCGAAATTTAAGAAAAATGAAGTGTACGTTCCAGAAGTTTTAATCGCTGCTCGAGCAATGCATGCGGGAATGAGTATCTTACGACCCAAGTTAGCTGAAACCGGAGTAAAAAATATAGGTAAAGTAGCAATAGGCACTGTAAAAGGAGACTTGCATGATATTGGGAAAAATTTAGTAAAAATGATGTTAGAAGGTGCAGGCTTTGAAGTTATAGATTTAGGAATAGATGTTTCTACAGATAAATTTGTAGAAGCCGTAAAAGAACATAAACCTAATATAATAGCGATGTCTGCTCTTTTGACTACTACGATGGTGAATATGCCAGAAGTTATAAAAGCACTGGAAGCTGCCGGCCTAAGAGATAAAGTAAAAATAATGATAGGCGGAGCACCTATAACTCAAAATTATGCTGATCAAATAGGGGCAGATGGATGCTCTCCTGATGCTGCTTCTGCGGTAGATAAGGCAAAAACTTTTATTGCTTAAATATTTATAATATTCAATATCTTAAACCTATTCCTTCTCAAATTAACCAAGTCAAAGAAGGGAAAATTAAGATAAGATATAAAGACCTCCCAGGGTGGAACTATAGAGAAGCCGGTGGCATATTACGGGGAAAAGGCTTAATTTAACTGCTTTAGGTGGTTTGTTATATTTTATTAATATTGCGATAAAAAAATAAAAGACATCAAATGTTTGTAACGATTGTTGTCTTGCTTGGTATTGGTCCGGAAACTCCCCCTGCACAGATAGTGAGAACAGATAGTGAGAATATAAAAATCTCTTGAATTGCAGGTTTTATTGTGATCTCTTTTTTGAGAATGATAAATAGTTACAAAATAAAATAAAATTTTCCTATAAGGTCATTTTGTTAAATGTTAAAATATTATAGATTGTAATTTTTCGGATTAACCAATTTAATTGAGATAGGAGAGTATCATGATTCATCATATCCAGAATAAGATCTACCACTTTTATCTATCAGTCCTAATTTAAGTAATTCAGCAATCAAATCAATTAATCCCGAACCACATATACCTCTAACTTTGCCATCTTTTATTGCCCTA
>NCRO01000034.1 GCA_002849045.2 Candidatus Sediminicultor secundus | reverse complement strand
ACCAGGAATAGTGGTATCAGGAGAAAAGACGGGGAAAAAGGGACTTATGCAGGGGTTGGAAGCTCCGGTAGTATAAAAGAATTGTCCACCCTCACCAGTTTTTGCAACCAGAGAACAGACTGTTTGGGTTCGGCGAAATAACTTGTTTGCTGCGTGCAGGCATAAGGTGGCACCAGGACCTCGGTTAGGAGTCCACTGAGAATTATCCCCATGATCTCGTAAAATATTTATAAAATCTTTAGTAGTCAATCTCTTCTTCCTCTGTGAAAGCAAAGCTCGGGAACGCTTCTCCCGTTCCACGCCCTTAGCGGCCCAGGTCATAAATTTAGCGGAATAACATTTTCGAAAATTAAAATCTTCTCTTTTTTTGCAGTAACCTTTTTTAATTGCATTATCTATCAATTCTTCAGAGCAAGAATCGTAATCTTTCTGTAAAGATATTATATTAGATATACTCCAAATTTTCTTAATTTTTTTCCAGGCCCACCAAGTTTTTACAGTCTCTAATACATAGGCCTCTTTCTTATCGATAATTAAAAAACTATTCATATATTTTGACTTAAATCGATAACCGCAATTACCTCCCTGTCCATGCTTTTCCAATAATTCAATAATAACTTCCAATGCCTGCCGGGCAGTTTGGCTTCTTTCGAGGGCTAAGCGAACCAAATCCATACCGGTTAGACCTATCTTACCCGGCTTTTCTCTGGTAAATATTGCTTCATTACCAATAACCACTCCATATTCATTAGCTCCCATCTCTGCACCAAACATCCAGAAAGGTTGACAGAGTAATACCCGGGCGGTTTCTGAAACCTGGGGGATAGTCAAATAGGCACATTGAACATTTTCGTTTAAATCATGCTTCTCTCGGGGGATTATAAGGATATTTTGGGCTTCATCTGGTTCTCGATTACTATTCTTCCCAAAAAGAGTAAACCCTTCTTCGGTAGCAGAACCTAAAGCTACTATAGTATCACACATAATTACACTCCCTTTCTGTTTAGAACATTGATGAAGAGAGTAAATAAATTAGTCGTTAGTGAATAGTGAATAGTCGTTAGTATATCGTATTGCCTATGGTGGCACTCAATAATACTTGAGTGCCACCCGTTAAGAAAATTAGAATTCAGGTGTAGGGGCACAATGGATTGTGCCCTTCCTGTTTTATTGTCTTTGATTACCTTTGGGCACGATGCATCGTGTCCCTACATTATTGCGGGTTCGATTAATCGAACTCCTATCTTAGGAAATAGACGGGCGAGACGCCTGTCCTAAGAGAGGGTTGGTAGATTGATTTTTCATCTTTTGCATTTGTATTATTCCTTCCCGCATATTCCGTCCACTCCTTTACGTTCTACACTGTACGCTCTACACTATTTATATTCTGACTACTGGCTTCTGTCTCCTGTTATTTTAACTAGTTAACTAACTAACGAATTAAAAAATTAATTGCATTTAAACTTTTCTCTTATTTTTTCTTTCTTACATTTAGTAATATTTTTCAAATCCTGTTCCGGTAATTTTAATCCATTCTTTAAGCTCTGAATTATTCTATTATTTTCTGTTCCAGGATTTACTGCATAGATAATCCACTTGCCTTCTCGCCGATTAACCACAAGACCAGCTTCTTTTAAAATCCTAACACTGTGCGAAATTCTTGATTGTTCCATATTTAATATATTTACCAATTCACAAACACACAATTCATCTTGCAGTAGAAGCAAATAAATACGTAGACGAGTTTCATCGGATAAGGCTTTAAACATCTTTATAGCGGCTTCCATTGTTGTATTCTCCTTTATATATGATGATATCATATTATTGCTTTAAAAATATCTATCTTGCATGCTATATTTTTTTATAATTTATAATTTTTACTAATCTTAGCGAAATAATTTGCTATTTATTAATTACAATAGGGATAACAACGGTTAAATAAAGATATTCTTTTATTTCCCCTTCCTCTATTTTATCTGAGACTTTATCCCTTAATAATATTATTTGCAGATTTTCTTTTTCTCCTGAGTCTAACTCAATTTCGGATTTTAAAGGAATGAGGTAATCGGCTGAAGCCTTTATAGAAGTGATTTTTATCCTCTCTTCTCCTGAATTTGCCAGAACAAACCTTCCTATAATTTTACCTTCGGAATCAGTTGTTAAATTAAAACTTGTTCCTACCGGAGAAATACTTACTGCGGGGGCAGGTTTTTCTTTTATGTAACCATCAACACGCAGTGAAAAAGCCTTTCTCTTGGGGTCATTACAGTATATCCGCACACTTTCCTTTACTTCACCTAACTCATGTTGGCTGGAATTATAGATAAAAGTTACTTCCTGTTTTTCTCCCGTAAGAATTGTTAAGGGTATTTCTGTATCATATTGGATATATTCAGAGACATCTGTCTTATCAATTATTAGATCCAACTCTCCTTTATTTTCAATAGTAAAGATAAAAGTAGGCAAATCCCCTTGGGAAATCAATCCTAAATCCCATTGGGAATTAGAAAGGAAAGCCTTAGGAGAGGGGATGGATTCTACTTCGGCAATAATTGTAACTTTGGCCTTGGGGAGCTGGGGGTCGTTAGATTCGATATAGACATCTTTTTTAACCAGGCCGTTATAGCCGGTAGGATTGAAGGTGACCTTTAGTTCAGCTGACTTTCCCAGCTGTATATTATCAGAGGAGAGCATGGTGGCGGCACAGCCGCAGGAGGAGCGTATTCGGCTGATAACCAGTTCTTCTCTTCCTGTATTTTTTATGGTAAAGCTATGAACGGGCCTTTCGTCTTCTTTTATCTTTCCAAAATCCCATTCTTCTTCAGAAATAGAAATTGTGGGTGGCAGAGAAGACTTGTTTTGAATATTATAAAATATTAAAAAAGCTCCTATTATAACTACTATACTTATCAAGATAATAAAAATTTTATTTTTACGAACCATGACTTTCTCCTTTTCTATATATTAATTTAGTCGTTAGTAAATAGTTTATTATTAGTAAAAAATTCCGCTATAGAGCAACAGCCCGGCTAATCCGAAAAATAGCAGGGCCATTGCCATCTTGATTTTCCCAAAATTCTTTTCGGTAAGTACAGCCCACTGTGCCGAAGTAGTCCCCCAGTAAGTAAAAGAAAAGACCAGGACTAAAGGCACTACAAACATCAGATTATAGAATAAGAGATAGAATAAAGCATTAACCTTTAAATCAGGGATAGTGCCGATAAACATAATAGTAGGAAGATAAACCTGACCAGTACAGACTAACTCCAAAAGAGAAACTATAAAGCCAGTTACCGCAGCCATTAAAATATAATTACTCAATCTCACGTTCTTGCGAATAGTAGAATGGATCATATTCTTCAAAAATGAGGGTAATTGTAGTTTAGCATCTTTGGTGGTCCCTTTCCTTTTGAATTGGAGATAGTCATATAGGCTAACCACCCCCAAAATTAAGACAAGGGCGGCAGTAACCAGAACGAATATCTTTCGGACTAAGGGTAAAAAAGATAAAGAAGTAATCATCTTTAAGGCCCCGGTTCCGATTAATAAGTAGGTCAGAAAGACGGACAGGGTAAATATCCCTCCTACCCAGAGAATATCTCTTCCTTTTCGGTTAATCAAGGCAAGATAAGAAATAAAGAAAATAATGGTAGCAAAGGCACAGGGATTTATACCATCGATCAGTCCACTTACTGCTACTGCTGTCAGACCGAAGGACTGAAAGCGAGCTACTAATCTTTTTTGAACAGTAAGGTTTTTTCCCTTAACTTTCTCCCAGGGAGCGGTAGTTTCTGTGGTTGAATACTTTTGAATTAATTCGTCTAAATTATCAAAGGTAATAGCATCTCTAAAAAGGTAATCATCTCCTAAAAATATAACCGGAACTAAAAGTCTTTCCTCTTCGGGCATCTGATATAATTCGCCTAATGCTTCGGCTAATTCTACATTCTCAGACAAAGAAATATCAAAACTTTTTAAAATTAGATTTTCAGGATATTTTGCGGAAATATCTTTTAATACAATCTTGGCTTTATCACAATCATGACACCCTGGTTCAAAAAAATAAGCTAAGTAAACCGGATAATTTACCGAACTGGGAGTGCTGGCGGCAAAAGAATTAATTGCACAAAGAGAAGAAAATTGGCTTACGAAAATTGTGAAAAACAATGAAAGCAAAATAAAAGTTAAAGCCAAATAAAACTTTTTTCGGCTTGCATCAATTAATTTATTATTTATTGATTCAACTTTCATTATAATTCTTCCCACCAACTATATTAAAATAATTAAAGGCAGGGCATATACACAATGTGTGGTAAATAATTTTATAACAATTTTGGATTTATCTATCTTATCCTCTTTTATTCTTCTGGTTCCTGCGGGCACGATGCATCGTGCCCCTACATTGCTATTTTATTTATTTTTTTGGGTTGTAAGTTATAGTATACAATACAACATTAAAATTTCAAAATTTGCAATCGGAATTTCATCTGGTTTATACTTACTTATACTTCTCCGTTTTTTAATCACTTCTACTAATTCCATTATTATTACCTATTGCTTCCTTCTTTAATAATAACCCACAGGCATTACATGTAAGGGGATATGTTGATCGGGAAGGTTTAATG
>NCRO01000343.1 GCA_002849045.2 Candidatus Sediminicultor secundus | reverse complement strand
AGAGGCAGCATATTGACTTAACAAAAGCAGTTTTTATTGGTGATGATGAGAGAGATGTTGAAGCAGGAGAGGCAGCAAGAGTTAAAACAATCCTTGTTACTCCTAATAAAAATTTTTTGGAAATCGTAAAAGATCTTATTAAATTTGATAAAATAATATTGTAAAATAATAAATGGATTTAACAGATAATTTTAAATAAAAAATGGATTATATTATATAACTATGAAAAAAATCAGCGAATGTAGGGTATGTAAAAATAAAAATATTAGAGAATTTTTCAATTTAGGTAACCAACCCTTTGCAAACTCTCTTCTTAAAACCCCTAACGAAAAAGAAAAATTTTATCCTTTATCTTTAAGCTGGTGCCCTAACTGTAATCTCGTTCAGCTAAATCATACAGCAGATCCAAAAGAGCTTTTCTCAAGTTATGTTTGGGTTACTGGTACATCCGAAACAGCAAAGGAACATGCAGTAAATTTTTATAATAAAGTTTTATTAAGAGCAAAAGACCTTAAGGAGGGTTATGTACTCGAAGTAGCAAGCAACGATGGAACTTTCTTAATTCCTTTTATTAAAAATGGTTATAAGGCTTTAGGGATAGACCCTGCAAAAAACATTGTTGATACGGCAATAAAGAAAAAAATTCCCGCAATATGTGGTTTCTTTGGTGAAAAGTTAGCAAAGGAAATAATTAAAAAATATGGATATGCAAAAGTTGTTTTTGCTAGAAATGTTCTTCCCCATGTAGCAAATCTTCATGATTTTGTTAAAGGACTAAGATTATGTTTAGAACACGAAGGGTTGTTAGTTTTGGAGATACATTATGCAGAAAAAATATGCGAGGAATTACATTATGACTCAATTTATCATGAGCACCTTTGTTATTTCACTCTTAGAAGTATAGAACATTTGCTTAATCAATATGGATTATTTGTTTTTGATATTGAGAAAAGTCCTATAAGTGGAGGATCCCTTATATTGTATATTAAAAAGAAAAAAACAGAAAAAGAACCTCTAGTTCAATCATACCGGAAAATCGAAAAGGAAATTAAATTAAACGAATTAACCAGATGGGAGGATTTTTCCAAAAGAGCATATTCGCATCGTGAAAAATTATTAAAGATAGTAAATGATTTAAAAAAAGAAGGTAAAACAATTGTAGGTTACGGTGCATCTGCAAGAAGCTCAACATTATTGAATTTTTGTGGAATTGATACAAGATTTATCTCAGTGATTGCAGACCAAAATCCATTAAAGCACAAGAAATATACAGCAGGAACCCATATACCAATAGATAGCCCAGAAAAGGCAATGGAAAAGAACCCCGATTGTGTGTTTATATTGGCCTGGAATTTTGCTGATGAAATAATTGATATACTGAGAGGAAAATTTAATTATACTGGTAAGTGTATAATGCCTTTGCCAAACAATCCAAAAATATTAAGTATTTATAAATAATATGATAATAAAAAAAGGGAAAATTAAAGGGATATTCGAAATCAATTTAGAGCCTCATAAAGACTATAGAGGATTTTTTATGAGAACATATGATGAAAAAATGTTCAGGAATCATGGATTGCACAAAAGTTGGGTTCAGGAAAGCCATTCTTATTCTAAAAAGAAAGATATTTTAAGGGGGCTTCACTTTCAGTTTCCGCCATATACGGAAACAAAACTTATTAGAACTGTAATTGGAGAAATATTTACTGTTGTTGTGGATTTAAGAAAAGGTTCTCCAACCTTTGGTAAATGGGACAGTATAATTATTTCAGAGACAAATAAAAAAATGTTATATATTCCAAAAGGTTTTGCCCTTGGGGTGTGCACATTAACTGACAATTGCACTCTCTTATACAAAATTGATAATTATTACACTCCTGAAGATCAAGGTGCAATTAAATGGAATGATCTTGATATTGGAATTATATGGCCCGTTAAAAGCCCTATTATATCGGAAAGAGATTCAAGGGCAATAAGTTTTAAAGAGTTTGTTGATAAATATACAGGATTGGAAGTATAGAATGAGAGTATTCATTACAGGGGGCACGGGTTTTATAGGAAAAAA
The DNA here is from genome assembly GCA_002849045.2 of Candidatus Sediminicultor secundus. The sequence continues at coordinate 2,693 of NCRO01000343.1, read as the reverse complement.
TGTAGTAAACCAACTCGAAAAAGAGGGTTTTAGTATTTTATTATTAACTCGTGCTTCTAAAGAGAATATTTTTTCTATAATAAAGTCTAAGAAAGTCGACATTGTTTCTGGAGACCTTTCAGATATAAATAAATGGGAAACTAAACTTAAACAATTTAAACCAGATACCACAATTCATTTAGCCTGGGAAGAAATACCTGATTATGGAGTTGAAACAAGCATTAAGAACCTTAAATATGGATTAAATTTGTTTGAAGAACTTGCTGAAATAGGATGTAAAAAAATTATTTGTACAGGAAGTTGCTGGGAGTACGGAAAAAATCAGGGAAAAATCAGCGAAGATTTGCCAGTAAAATTTTCAAATGCCTTTACTGCAGCAAAAAACGCATTACACTGGTTAGGAAGGGAAATTGCAAAAGAGAATAATATACAATTTATATGGACTCGCCTTTTCTATGTATATGGTCCCGGACAAAGGGTAAATTCCCTTATTCCTTATATTATAAAATGCGTGAAAGAAGGTAAGAAACCAAAAATTAGAACACCTTCTGTAAGAAATGACTTCATTTATGTTAAGGATGTTGCTAAAGCAATTGTAGCAATATTAGAAAATTGTAACCAAAGCACTGTTTACAATATTGGTTCCGGATACTCAACCAGTATCCAAGATATTGTTAAAATTGTTTATAGTGAGTTAAATCTTCAATATAAGCCAAAAGATAAAGTTTTTAAATCATATAATATTGATTTTGATTATTTTTGGGCAGATATATCAAAAATTAAAAAAGAAGTTGGGTGGGAACCAAAAATTACAATTGAAGAAGGGATTCAAAAGATAATTGAAACTGTTTCATAGGAGGTTAAGGAAAATGAAAAAAGTTTTAGTTACCGGGAGTATGGGATATATTGGAAGTGTCTTAGTACCTTATTTAAGTGAAAATAATTTTAAAGTTGCAGGCTATGATACTGGTTTTTTTAAAGATTGTAATCTGTTTATGCCTAAAAACCAGGATATAATATTAAAAGATATGAGAGATTTTTCAGAAAGTGACTTAAAAAACATTGATGTTGTTGTGCATCTTGCTGGAATATCAAATGATCCTTTTGGAAATCTATCTGCAGAGAAAGTATATAATCCAACTAGAGTTTATTCATTAAAACTAGCGAAAATGTGTAAAGGAATGGGAATAAGATTTATTTTTGCTTCAAGTTGCTCTATTTATGGGAAGGCGGGTCAAGATTTAGTAACTGAAGAATCTGAAACAAATCCTCAAACTCCTTACTCATTAAACAAACTTCAAATTGAAAATGATCTTAAAAAAATTAGTGACAATAATTTTTCTCCAATTATTTTACGATTTGCAACATTATTTGGTTTATCCCCCAGAATAAGATTTGATTTATATATAAATATGTTAATAGGAATGGGCTTAACACAGAAAAAAATTGTGCTTAACTCTGATGGAAAGGCATGGAGACCAAATATACATATTCTAGATGTTTGCAAGGCAGTAAAAGAGGCAATTAATCATGAATATAATTATAATGAACCTTTAATATTAAATGTAGGAGACACTAAACAGAATTTTCGAATAATAAAGGTTGCCAAAATGATTCGAAATCAAATTGGCGGGTGTGAGCTTACTTATTTAAAACTCAACCCTTATGATAAATCTCCCAAAGAAAGTGAATTAATTAAAGATCGAAAGATTCAAGATGGCGTTGATTCAAGAACTTATAAAGTTTCATTTGAAAGAATTAAGACTGTATTTAAAGGTTTCAAGTGTGACTGGACAGTTGAAAAAGGAATAGAGAGCATGATCAAAATGTTCAAAGATTTGAATTTAACTGAGAAAGAGTTTAAAAATATTAATTTTTATCGTCTTCAAAAATATGAATACCTGTTTAAAAAAAATTATATATCTGAGAATATTTCATGGAACAAAAATACTTTTCAAGGAGATAATATATGAAAAAAATAATAACGAATAATCTTTATTTTGAAGAATTGTCAGTAAAGGATATTACTCCTAGCTATGTTAATGCTTTAAACGATCCAGAAGTCGTTAGATTGACTGGTGCGAGACACAAACAATGGAACAAGGAAAATGTCAAAAAATATGTTATAGAATCAAATATTAAAAATGTATCTCAATTAATAGGTATTTTTCTTAAAAAAAATGACAAGCATATAGGCAATATCCGATTGTTTAATTTTAATTTTTATCATAAAAGAGTAGAACTTGGTTTAATGATTTTTAATAAAACTGAATGGTCCAAAGGATATGGTACAGAATCTTTAAATGCTATTTCGACATATGTTTTTGAAATATTAAAACTTCATAGAATTTGTGCAGATTATTATGCCATAAATATTGGATCTGCTAAAATATTTAAAAAAGCAGGCTTTATAGTAGAGGGAGCATTCAAAGATCATTTTATTTTAAATGGTAAATATGTTGATTCTATCCGTGTTGCAAAATTAGATTTCAAAGAAGGTGAAAAAAATAAAAAGAAAAAATAAAAAGAGAAATAGTATTCCATGTGCTGGACCCTCTATAACGGACAAGGAAATTCAATTTGTTACTGAAGCAGTAAGATGCGGGTGGTATGAAAACAGAAATATGCATATTGACAAATTTATTAAGGAAATTATTAATTATACAGGTATAAAATCTGTCTCTTATACACAT
>NCRO01000342.1 GCA_002849045.2 Candidatus Sediminicultor secundus | reverse complement strand
CTAGCTCAATAATTCGGTAACTTTTTCTAACTTTCCGTAAGGGGTCTGATTAGCAATTCCCCCTTTTTCTTCTTAAGTGATTATATTCAAATAAGAAGTTTCCTAGATTATAGATAAGATCCTTGATCGAGTCAAATGAATGCCTGACCTACCTCCCTTTATTATTAATAAAATTCTATTACTTTTTTCTTCTATATATAACCTCTACAATCATAAATTATTTTTTTGATTATAATCCTGTTTACTATATATATTCTACAAAGCTCTTGAAATTCATCCTTTTTATAATACTTTCAAATTTAACCTCACTCAAACCCTTATAAAATAAGGCTTTCCGCCCACATCCAAAATAAGCCATTTTAAGCTATCTTATACGCCTATTTTAAAAAGATGACAAATCACCTTAGGCCACCTCAAGAAACGCAGCTACGACCATATTTCGCTAAAACCCTTATTTCGCAAGGCTTTCAGACTGCAAAAAATAGGGTTTTTAGCCCTTTTTTGCCTCATTTCCTCCATATTTTAGTAGTGCTACCAACATCCCATATAACAAAAAAACGCTAAAACCCTTGTATTTTCTACGTTTTAGAGCCTTACCATTTTT
>NCRO01000341.1 GCA_002849045.2 Candidatus Sediminicultor secundus | reverse complement strand
AGGAAAGTACAAACTAAATATTATTATCTGGATATATAGTATTTGAAATTTTTTAATAGTTAGAGCAATTAATTTTATAAATAATTTTAATATGGAGGTGAATAATGAAGAAAATTCCGACTCTTTGCCCCGCCTGTAGCTCTATGCTGGAGATTACAGAGTTAAGATGTCCCAAATGCAGCACCACAGTTCAGGGAGAATTCCCTATAAACAAACTTCTATCTCTCTCTGATGAAGACAGCAATTTTTTAATTGCCTTTCTTCGCTCCAGAGGAAATATTAAAGAGGTCCAGGAAAGGTTGAGCATTTCTTATCCTACTGTAAAAAATCGTTTGGATAAATTACTGATTACTCTGGGATTGTTTAAAGAAAGCGAGGGACTGAAGGAAAAAGAAATTTTAGATACCCTGGAAAGTGGAGAAATTACCGCTGCCGAGGCGATAAAATTAATGAAAGAGGCAAAACAATAAATAAAAATTTTATAATTAAATTATAAAAGGAGTTTAAAAAATGAAAGAAGAAATTAAAAAAGTTTTAGAAATGCTTAAAGAAGGAAAAATTAATGATGAGGAAGCGGCAGAGCTTCTAGAAGCTTTAAGAGAAGCTAAAAAAGAAGAGGAAACCACTCCTCTATCCACAAAGAAAAAGAGATTCTTAAAAATTCGGGTCACCAAAGGAGAAAAACCACAAGTAAATGTCACCGTTCCTTTCAGTTTAGTCAATTGGGGATTGAATCTTGCCAGCAAGCTGGGTAAGAATACAATTAATATAGAAGGGAAAGAGATACCAATCGATATGGATGAACTCAACAAAGCGATGAATGACCCGGAATTTACCGGTAAAATTGTAGATATAGTGGACGAAGAAGAAGGAGAACATGTAGAGATAGAAATTGTATAATCAAGACTATGCATACAAATGATATCCATTTTTAGAAAAATTTCCACTACCCTAATGGAAATTCTCCACTACCCCTAGTGGAATTTTTCCACACTAACAACAACAATTAAGAACAATAACAATATAACAGCAACAACATTAGGGTGTAATTTTTACACTGCTGCTGTTGTTGCTTTATTTTTTTAATTCCTCTTTTTCTATCTTTTCATCTTTCAATTTATTAATTAAGTAGGGGCTTGATTCATCAAGCCCAATTATCTCTATAAAAATAGCAAGCAGAAAAGCCTTGCAAAGTAAGGGGTTTCATATAATCTAAATTTATACCCCTTTCTTAGAATAAAAGGTTTATGATAAAATATAAAAAAGAATCTTTGGGCAGGCGTAAATAATGTCACATATGGTTGCGAAATCAGCTTATAAAAAACTGGAAGAAAGATTAAACAGATACCCCCAGGGTGCTCCCCCTTCTGAGACCTTATACAAAATATTGAGTATCCTTTTCAACGAAAAGGAAGCGGAGCTGGTTTCTCAACTTCCGATAAAATCTTTCACTATTAACACAGCAAGTCGAATATGGAAATTAAATAAAGTCAATACCGAAAAAGTATTGGATGAATTAGCCGGCAGAGCAATCCTCCTGGATTCTGAACATAACGGAATTAAAAAATATGTCCTTCCGCCACCAATGGCAGGATTCTTTGAATTTTCCCTTATGAGAACAAGACAGGATCTGGATCAAAAGCTTCTTTCGGAACTCTTTCATCAGTACTTAAACATTGAAGAGGATTTTATTAAGGATTTATTTTTAGATAGTGAGACAAAAATGGGGAGAACTTTTGTGCAGGAGAAAGTCCTCTCCAATGACAACCTTGTTTCCATCCTGGACTATGAGAAGGCAAGCCATATTATAAAAACCGCAACACACATAGGAATCAGCATGTGCTATTGCCGTCATAAAATGGCCCATTTAGAAAAGGCATGCGATGCTCCTATGGATATCTGTATGACTTTCAACAATGTCGCCGAATCCTTAATAAGACACAATTATGCCCGGGGAATAGAACCCTCGGAATGTATGGAACTGTTACATAAAGCCTATGAATACAATCTTATCCAGTGTGGGGAAAATGTCAAAAATAATGTCAGTTTTATATGCAACTGCTGTGGTTGTTGCTGCGAATTCCTGGTAGCAGCAAAAAAATTCGGGATGCTCCATCCGGTTCAGACTACTTCGTTCATTCCAAAAATTGATGAAGATAACTGCTCCGGGTGTGGAAAATGTGTCAAGACATGTCCTGTTTCTGCTATAGAGTTGGTTTCGAATGATGATGACACAAACAGCAAGTCCAAAAAGGTCAAAATAAATGAAGAAATATGTTTGGGATGCGGTGTCTGTGTTAGGGCATGCTCCAATAAAAACATTATACTGGAAAGGCGGAAGGAACAGATTATAACACCGGTCAATTCAGTCCACCGGATTGTCTTGATGGCGATAGAGAAGGGAAAACTGCAGGAACTTATATTTGACAATCAAGCCTTTGGCAGCCACAGGGCTATGGCTGCCGTTCTTTCGGTTATTCTGCAACTGCCCCCTATAAAACAAATGATGGCCAGCAAACAAATGAAATCAATATACCTTGAAAAACTTTTTAAGAGAATAAAATAACATTAAAATAAATATTAATTCTCTTCAACAACACATCCAAGCTCTTTAAGCTTCTCTTCAGCTCTTGCTAAATCTTTTTCTTTAACCAAAATGCGATCTGTAGAATAAGCGGAAATAGTAAATATTGGTATTTTTTCATCTGCAAGTACTTTGGAAACTTTCGCCAGGAATCCAATTAACCCAAACGGTAAAACCATATCAAATGTCAATATTTTCCAATCTTTTTCAATTTCTATTACATCCTCATCGTTATATTTAGACTGTTCAATAATCACCGTCGTTTCATTTTTATCGATTATATTTGCAAAAGCATTAGGATAAGGTTTCTTTGATTTAAATATTACAAAAGTTTCTTTCCAGATACGTACTTTACCATTTTTAAAATAACTTTCTAAATGCATAATAAATTTAAAAATCTCCAATATATAATGAATATGTCAAATGTGAAAACCCAACCCTCCTTTTCTTCCTTATCATATATCTAATTATAATAAAAATAAAGCCAATTTTTTAACCAAAAGTGATAATAACAATTTCTCTTATTATCACTTTGTTCGTAAAATGATAATAAAAAATCAAATATATTTTTAAAGGTAACAGGGATGTAGTATGCCGTATCTTTCGCAACGATAGAGGGACTAAAACTAACAATATTTTACTTATAAATGGGGAAAGTGTGTAAAACCTGTGGGAAAATAGCTCCTTGAAAGCCTTATATAATAAGGGTTTTAGCGAATAACCACTATAAGTACCTTTATTTGCATAATTTTTAAAAATAGGTACTTTTACCCCTCAAAAATAGCTCTTTTTTGACTAAAATTACCTCATCTCAAAAACTGAAAGTGGCTATTTATAAGGGTTTCACAATTTGGGAGAGGTGAAAATAGGCCAAAAATGGGGGTCGTAATTACCGATTTTTTGAAAATTGAGCCGCGAAAAAAGGCACTTTTCGTGCGTTAAAAGGGCATTCCTGAAGGGGGTCTGAAAGCATTGCAAACAAAGGGTTTTATGGGGGGTGGTAAGTAGAAACGGGGAACCCTATTTATTCCAATATTTATGAATTTTCAAATAAACGTAAATATTTCTTATAGATAAAAATTCGCCCATACTTTTTCTCTTTTTCTTTAGGTACTAAAAGATCTAGCTTAACAAATTTTTTTACTAATCTATTTGCCCCTTCTCGTGAAAGTCCGGTAAATTCCTCTACTTTTTTTACATTAATTATAGGCAGTTTATATAGATTTTTTAAAAGTTTAATAGCGTTTTTAGTGCCTTTACCTAATTTCATTATCTTTTGTTGATCTTTTTCACGTAATTCAATAATTTTATTCGAAGTTTCAATTGCCTCTTCCGCTACTTTTCCAACACCTTCTAAAAAAAATTCCAGCCATAAAAAAACATTTCCTTTTCTATATTCATCTAGTTTAGCAAAATAAAGATCTCTATTCTTTTTTAAATATTTGGAAAGATATAATACCGGTCTTTCCAATAATTTTTCCTGACAAAGATAAAGAGTAATAAGCAGTCTCCCAGTTCGACCATTTCCATCTATAAAAGGATGGATAGTCTCAAATTGAGCATGAATTAAACCTATCTTTATTAAAATAGGAATATTTCGATAAGAGTAAAAATATTTTTCTAAATCCGTCATGGCTAATGTTACATAATCTGGTGGTGGAGGAACAAAACGGGCATTATTAGGATCTGTCTCTTATACACATCT
>NCRO01000340.1 GCA_002849045.2 Candidatus Sediminicultor secundus | reverse complement strand
AATCCATAGGATATATTCTCAAATACTGTCATATGAGGAAAAAGGGCATAGTTTTGAAATACCATTGTGGTAGGCCTCTGGTTAGGCGGAATCATACTAACTTCTTTCCCGTCAATAAAAATCTTTCCTGAAGTAGGAATTTCAAACCCGGCAATCATTCTAAGCGTCGTTGTTTTTCCACATCCGGACGGACCCAGAAGTGTAACCAGTTCGCCTTCCTTAACTTTTACACTTACATTATCTACAGCTGTAAGGACATTTTTTCCACTTTGAAAAATCTTAACAAGATTTTCAAGTACAAGATAATCCTGTTTCATAATTTATCCTTTCATTTTCCTAAAAATTTATCCAATTACATTTATTAATCTTGTTCCTTTACCAATTCGATTTACTATCAGCTGAATGATACCGAGGGCAACTAATACAATAGATATTAATATCAGGCTCATAGCTGCTGCTTGAGCATACTGAGCATTATCTACAAACCCCAACACTGCAATGGTAATTAAATTCCACTTACCGGAAACAACAAAAATTACTGCGCTAATAGCAGTCATGGCCTTTACAAAACTATAGGCTAAACCTGAAAAAAATGCCGGAGCAATCATTGGCAAGGTGATTCTACGAAAAGTAGTATTACTATCTGCTCCAAGATCAGTAGATGCTTCTTCGATAGAAGGGTCAATCTGTTGAAGAGCGGCGATCCCGGAACGTATTCCCACTGGCATATTTCTAAATACTAAAAGAGTTATAATAATCCAGGCAGTCCCCGTAAGCACAATAGGAAATAAATTGGACTTAACATTAAAAGCCAGTATATAACCTATTCCCACCACGGTTCCCGGAACAGCAAAAGTCAGCATTGACACAAATTCCATCAGACCCTTACCTATAAATTTTTTCCTTATTATAAGGAAAGCAAGAAACATACCTAAAATCCCGGTTATAGGAGTAGCTATGGTAGCAAGGGTTAAAGAATCAATTAAATAATCTTTCCCCACTTGAAATGTTTCTATATAGTTTCTTAAAGTAAGGGTTGCATCAACTCCCCAGAGAGTTTGGAAAGAACCATAAACAATCATACCATAAAAAAGGAAAACAATTACAGCAAAAAAAACACAGAAGGAATATACCGGTGCCTTAATATACCATTCCAATTGTTTAATGGTAGCACCTGTCGGTTTTCCCGTCACCGTAACATATGACTTTCTGGAAACCCAATACTTCTGGACGAAAAAGGCTATTAATGTCGGCACCAGAAGGAGTATTGCCAAGGTTGAACCTCTTGGAAGGTCATACATGCCGGTAATTTGCAAAAAAGCCTGAACAGAGAGGACCCGGAAATTTCCCGAAATAACCATAGGATTTCCAAAATCAGCCATAGA
>NCRO01000339.1 GCA_002849045.2 Candidatus Sediminicultor secundus | reverse complement strand
TTGGTTTATTTGTAGATGTAATTTCCTAATGCATCTATTTATGTAGTGTCTCCTGTGGCGTTTAAAATTCTAAAGTTTTCCGCGGTCGGTCATTTAACATATCCTGTCCACTTGTCTCCCTTGATATCTTCGTCCCCTTGACATCTTACAAAACAATACCCCTTTCTATTTCTGCATAAAAAGTAGGGTCAGTTTTTTCCATCTCTACATATTTTATTTAGGGATTTGTCGTAAAAAGAATTTTCTTCATCTTTTTGATTAATCCTTTGGCTAATATATTAAGCCATCGACTAATATTATAGCCAATCAAATAAAATCCTTCAAATCTACAATTATTCAAAATATAGTTGAAATTATAAAAACTATAGTGTAATATATTATCTGTATTTGTTCTTGATAATATCCTACATTTGAACTTTCCTCTTTTGAGAAAGATAAAAAAGAAGAAAAGGATTTATTAATTCATAGGAAAAATCAAATCAATACCTAAAATTATCCATAAAATATAATTATAGAAAGGAAAAAGATATGGAAAGAGAAAAGGAAGAGAATAAGAAAGGTTTTTCAAATACTGGGTTTACTCTTATTCATAAAGGTTTTATAGACAATTGGACAAAAATAATAGGTACCGGACCAACTATGCTCTATTTTCAGTTACTAAGCTACTGTTATGGTCATAAAAAACATGCCTGGCCATCTGTGGGTACCTTAGCTAGAAGGATGGGAGTTACTAAGAATACCATAAGAAAATACCGTGAAGTATTAATTAAATATGAATTGATTGAAAAGATGTATAAACGAAAGTCTGCTAATGGAGATTATCAGACCAATCTTTATCAAATAGCAAAATCTGATAAGTTACCAAAATTGAACCACGTCGAATAGTCATTTTTGCACCAGGGGTAGTGCAAATTTGTCCTGATTTTAATGAACTTGTGGTCAATTTTGCACCAGGGGTAGTGCAAATTTTAAATAAAGGTGGGGTAAATTCTAACCCTTAATAATAACAATATAATAAATACAACAACAACAATAGGGTTCAAATTTTGGACCTGGCCAGGTCTAAAATTTGAACCCTAACAATAACAATATTTAACATTACCAATATAACAAAAACAAAAAAAAGAAAATGTTGCTGTTGTTGTTAATTAATTTTTTATAAGACTATCCCGGACATCTTTTAACTAAAGTTCGAAAACCGAATCGACACTAAAATAATTCTTGTCATTAAACCAACAGATTATTTCTTGTCACTTCTCATACTTTTTAATTCTTTCTCTTACCCACCTCTCTCTTATCCCCCTC
>NCRO01000338.1 GCA_002849045.2 Candidatus Sediminicultor secundus | reverse complement strand
CCGAATAGTCCCTCATCCGGGAAGGACGGTGGGGGGGGAAATCCTTCTTCATCAGAATGGTAATCTCGTTGATCTTGCCAGGTTAGACCCCTCTGGGAGGGATATAAGAGCCATCAGGGGAAAGGAGATAGCCATGATCTTTCAAGAACCAATGACCTCGCTTTCCCCGATTCACACTATAGGGAATCAGATTATGGAGGCAGTTCTTCTTCACCGGGATATGAGCCAAAGTGAGGCAAGGGAGCTTACATTGGAAATGCTTTACAAGGTTGGTATCTCCAATCCTCACCAGAGGATAGATGAATATTCCTATCAGCTCTCCGGAGGTCTTCGCCAGAGGGCGATGATTGCCATGGCTCTATCCTGTAATCCTTCTCTCCTGATCGCTGACGAACCGACCACTGCCTTAGACGTTACAGTTCAGGCTCAGATTCTGGAGTTGATGAAGGAACTGCAGAGGGAATTTGGTATGTCGATTATATACATTACCCATAACTTAGGGGTTATTGCCGAGATATCTGATGAGGTATTAGTAATGTACTTAGGTAAGGCGGTAGAACATGCAAATACCGATGAGATCTTTCATAATCCCCTTCACCCTTATACAATAGGACTTCTAAAGTCTATCCCTAAAGTGGGGAAAAAGGCAAGGACAAGACTTGAGGCTATCGAAGGGACAGTCCCCCCTCCCTTAGATCTTCCCAGGGGATGTAGGTTTTACCAGCGGTGTCGAGAGGCAAAGGAAGAGATATGCAATGTGGATAACCCTTCCTTAATCGAGGTAACAAAGGGTCACCGGGTAAGTTGTTTTTTATATAAATAAAGGAAAAAAACGAGGATAAATATGATAAAGAAAAGCGGAATGCCTCTTTTGGAAGTAAAGAACTTAAAAAAATATTTTCCTGTTGAGAAAGGATTCTGGAGAAAGACAGCCGGATATGTTAAGGCGGTGGATAAGGTCAATCTCTATATCAACGAAGGAGAGACCTTAGGAGTGGTAGGAGAATCGGGCTGCGGAAAGACAACCCTGGGAAGATGCATCCTGAGAGCCATCGAGCCAACCGAAGGGAGTATCCTCTTTCGGTTGAATGGTGATATGATTGACATCACCAAACTTGACAGGGAATCCCTAAGAGCTACGAGAAGGTATACCCAGATGATCTTTCAAGACCCTTACTCCTCGCTTGATTCAAGGATGACCGTCCTGGACATCGTAGGTGAGCCACTTTTGGTCAATAACCTTGCCACAGGAAGAAAGATGGAGGAGAGAGTAAAAGACCTGGTCAAGGTAGTGGGCCTAAACGTAAAACATCTAAAGCGCTATCCCCATGCCTTTAGCGGTGGACAGAGGCAGAGGATTGGGATTGCCCGAGCCCTGGCTTCTAATCCAAAGTTCATTGTTGCCGATGAGCCGGTCTCAGCCCTGGATGTATCGGTTCAGGCCCAGACATTAAACCTTCTTCAGGATCTACAGGTCGAGTTTAAATTGACCTATCTTTTTATCTCCCATGACTTAAGTGTAATTGAGCATATTTCAGATAGGGTAGCCGTTATGTATGTGGGAAAGGTAGTGGAGTTGGCCAAGACAGAAGAATTCTTCCTCAATCCCCTTCACCCTTATTCGGAGGCGCTTTTATCTGCTTTACCCAAGCCAGATCCTCGCCTGAGAATGAAAAGGATCATCTTATCCGGTGAGGTGGCTAATCCGGTCAATCCTCCCTCAGGCTGTTACTTTCATCCAAGGTGTAAATACGCCGAAGAGATATGCAAGAAAGAAGAACCCGAATGGAAGGAAGTTAACCCTGACCATTTTGTCGCCTGTCACTTTGCTGAAGAGCTAAGTCTTAAGGGAGTTGTTTAAAGATATGTTAAAGATTTCCCTTATATTTTTGGCCTTTATCGTCTTCTTTGTCTTAACCTTAAAAGTTGTCATTATACAAATGGGAAGACTTACCGATAAGTATATAGGTGAAAAACACCGAGCGATTGAGGAAATTGTTAATACGGGAAAAGTACCTAAGGCCTGGATGGGCAAATTAGAAAAAAGAATTTCCTCGGTGAGTAAAACTCAAGGTCGATCAAAGAAAGTGCTCAAAATGAAAATGCAATCAAAGACCATTATCTTAAAGAAAATTGACCATTTAATAGATTATTCTAAGACATCCCCTTTTGTTCAAGATAAAGAAACAAAGGAGATTTTATTGAATAAACTTCTGGAAGCCCGAAGGCTCTGGGAAGAAAAAGATTGGGAGGAGATAACGGCTTCTCCTGAGTAAAAAGGAAACTATTTAATCGCTGTACTGCCCCCACAGTGGATAAGGAGGAAAATTATGTTCAAACCTTATGGTGTACCTATTGAAAGACTAAATGGGGGGAAACCTATTGTTGCCCCAAAGAATAACTGGTGGGAGAATGAAGCAACTGTTAATGCTGCAGCTTTTTATCTGGAAAAGTCTGCAACTAACGATCCAATCATTAGGAAATTAATTTCTATGGAAAATCTTGATGACCCAAGATTGGAGAATGGGATTGTAGCGGTACATTACCGTGCTCTTTCTAAAAAAGCTTCAGGTCAGCAACACTCTCGGTCCTACGTAGGGTTGGCTTTGTTTACCCCCGAAGTTGAATTGTTAAAAAGATATCCGAAGCCCCTCATATTACCCTCAGAAAATCCCAAAGAATACGATTATCTCGGCGTTGAGGACGTAAGAATAACCAGGATTGGTGCTACCTTTTATGCGTTGTATTGCGGATTTGACGGGAAAAATATGAGGGTTTGTATGGCAATTTCCAAAGATCTTATTAACTGGAAGAAGTTAGGATTGGTTAGAGGAGATATTAATTCTTCAAACAACAAAGACGCTGTTCTCTTTCCGGAAAAAATAGATGGTCATTATTTTATGATGCATCGTCCAATGGTTGGTAATGTCTCGAATTTCAGTATACATCTGGCGATGAGTAATTCCCCGATAGGGGTATGGAAGAATTGTGGAATGGTTCTTCATTCCTTTGAAAATCCGGCATGTAAAGATTCTTGGGTCGGTGCAGGGTCTGTTCCTATCCCACTGGGAGATAAAAGATTTTTGGTGCTTTATCATACTGGGAATTATCTTAAACCTGGCAAAAGGGAGTATGATATGGATGCTGCCATCTTTAATTTCCAAAACTTCTCACCGGATAATCCTGCAGGAATTGTCGAAAAACGCCTGGAACATCTAATGGTACCTGAAACGGATTGGGAGAAAAATAGTGAAATTTCTATAGATATTGTCTTCCCTGAGGGTTCCTATGAATATCACGGTGAAATATATATCATTTATGGAGCGGGAGATAGATATGTTTCTGCGGCAAAGGTGAACAAGAAGGCCCTGTTAGAATACCTT
>NCRO01000337.1 GCA_002849045.2 Candidatus Sediminicultor secundus | reverse complement strand
TTTCTTTTTTTTTCGTTCTCTTTGTTTCTCATTTTCTGTTTCCTTACTTTTTACTAAAAGAAATTTATTACCCTTTGGTCCTTTAATAATTCTTTTTCTAATTTCTTCACTCAACTCGGAATTACATTCTTCTCTATCTATAAGCTTACCACTTTTATCTATCAGTCCTAATTTAAGTAATTCAGCAATCAAATCAATTAATCCCGAACCACATATACCTCTAACTTTGCCATCTTTTATTGCCCTATAATCAATAGATTTATTATCTATTTTAACTTTATCTATAGCGCCTTCCGTTGCTCTCATTCCTGAACTAATACGAGCTCCCTCAAAAGCCGGCCCCGCTGCTGTAGAACAAGTCCACATTTTTCTCTTTGAGCCTAAAACTATCTCTCCATTAGTCCCTAAATCAATAAAAAGAGATATTTTTTCATTTTTCCACATGCAAATTGCTAAAATTCCCGCTACAATATCTGCTCCTACAAAGGCTGAAATATTAGGAAGCATAAAAACATTTGCTGTGGGCTCAAGCGCTAATTTTGGAATATCTTTTGCTTTTAAATTAAGGCTCTCTTTTATTACAGGAATATAAGGGGAAGGTGCAATGTAAGAAGGATTAAACCCTAACAATAAGTGATGCATACAGGTATTACCAGCAATTGTTATTTTATATATGTTATTTATATTAACTCCTGCTTGCTGGATAATTTCTTTAATTATTTCATTTAAAATATTTACTATCTCTCTTTGTAATATTTCTAAGTTCTCTTTTCGTTTTTGGGTAAATCCAATTCGTGAAATAACATCATCTCCATGAATATTTTGAAGATTAGTCTTGGCAATGGCAGAAAGCTCCTCACCAGTATTTAAATCAACTAAATATCCTGCTACTGTAGTTGTCCCAATATCAAAAGCAATGCCATAACTGCTTTTAGTAGTATCGCCTTTTTCTATATCTATAATTTCATTATTATATAAAGTAACTGTTATTTTAAAATTAGCTCTTCTAATTAAAATAGGAATCTTTTTTAATGTTTCTACAGATATTTTTAAATTAGAAATATTTTCTATCTTTTTTAAAGACAATCCATCTTTAATTCTTCCCCAATCTGACCTCTGGTCATCCAAAGAAGGTTTTTTCAAATCTAAAAATACTTTCTTTAAATTAGTGCCAAGAGAAAAATTATTTTTAATGCGATTAATATCCCCTTTTAAATTAGAAGAAAATACCCTTTTAAAATCCAACCTAATCTCCGAAGGAATCTCTATTACAGTATCCTCAAAAATTTTAGTTTGACAGGCTAATCTAAAACCCTTTTTTATTTCTTCTCCTGATAAAAGTTCTTCTTCTATTGGAGTAGCAGTAGTAATTCCTTTATTAATTAATATTTTACACTTACCGCAAATCCCTTTCCCTCCGCAAGGAACATTAATATTTATCCCTACACTTTCCAATGCTTCTAGTATAGTAGTTCCTTTATTTACTTTAATATTTTTTTTATCGGGTAAGAAAGTTATTTTTATCATCTTTTAGTAAAATAATCCTTTTTCTCTTTTTTAAAATTAATAATTTATTAAAATTAGAATATCTTATTTTTCAAAAGTAAATTTTCCTTTTCTGTAGGCTTGGATATATTCACCACAAAAATTATCCTCTCCCAGAAGGGTTGTAGCAGTCTTAACGATAGCCATCATTCTCTTATCTGTAGAATCAATTATTGCTGCATCCATACCACAGCCCATAGTTAGAATCATAAAGACTTGATTAATTAATTTTCTCTCCGGAAGACCAAAAGAGATATTACTTAAACCTGTTACTGTTTTAACTTCGGGATGGGCTTCTTTAACACTTCTTATAGTTTCCATGGTTATTAAACCATTTTTATCGTTAGTCCCTATAGGTACTACTAACGGATCAATAAATATGTCTTTTAAAGGAACTCCGACATCAGTTAATATTTTTATTAATTTTTCGGCAATTTCAACCCGGGTTTTAGAATTATCAGGAATGCCTCGTTCATCCATAACAAGCGCTACTACTGCGCATTTATATTTTATGATAGTAGGTAATAATCTATCAATTTTTTCTTTCTCACCGGTAATTGAATTAATTAAAGCTTTGCCTTTATCCCAATTATGAACTTCTAAGCCTTTTTCAATTTCTTCTGCATTAGGACTATCAATACATAAAGGAACATCTACTACCTCTTGAACTGTTTTTACTAACCACTCCATATTTTCTTCTTTATTACCACTTGCAGCAGAAGAATTTACATCTAAAATATCAGCTCCGCCTTCTACTTGCTTTTTGGCTAATTCCTGAATAGATTTTACATCTCTATTCTCAATCATTTCTCTAACCTTTTTCCGAGCAGAATTTAATTTTTCTCCAATAATTAACATCATTTAACCTCCTTTTTTCAAATACTATAAATACAAAGTGCCTTTCAGAAAACTCTTAAACCATTACCTTGTACGGGCTGTCTCCAATCACTGTACTATCGCTCATATTACTGTTCTTCTGATTGCCTTGACTGCTTACAAGACAGGTAATAAAGATAAAATTCACTTTGTAAAATCTTTCCTTCCTAATATTTAATTTTAAAAGAGCAAGTTTTCTGAAAGCCTATTACAAATATAAATAAATTATATTAAATGATTATACCTTATTACTCAGTATCTATTGCAATCAGAACATTTGTTCTAGAGGTTAGTTATCTCCCTGACAATTTCAGGAATGATTTCAAACAGATCCCCGACTACGGCTATATCCGCAACCTGCATCATGGGTGTATCGGGGTTTTTGTCTATAGCTATGATCAAATCACAGGACTGCATTCCTACAAGATGCTGAATCTGTCCGGAAATGCCGCAGGCTATATAAACCTTTGTCTGGACTGTCTGTCCCGTCTGTCCGACCTGGTGTGCATAAGGGATCCAACCTGAATCAACAGCAGCCCTGCTTGCACCTACAGCTGCTCCGCCTACCCTTTCGGCAAACTGTTTCAAAAGGTTAAAGCCTACGGGACCTTTCATTCCCCTTCCACCTGATATTATTATCTGTGCATCGGCAAGATTAACAGCAGTTTCGGTACTATGAAAAACATCTATTATCTGCTTGATCTTTTCGGTATCACTTGTAAGCATTTCTTCTTTTATAATTCTGCCGGTACGACCAGGATCGGGTTCCGGCGATTTCATGACTCTTGGCCGTACGGTCGCCATCTGAGGTCTGTGGTTTGAACAGCGGATAGTGGCCATGATATTACCACCAAAAGCCGGTCTTGTCTGAAGAAGGTCACCGTTTTCAGGGTCAATTGAAAGACCCGTGCAGTCAGCTGTAAGACCACAGTTTGTCATTACGGCAACTCGTGGCATCAGGGCACGTCCTCTTGTTGTGGCTCCACAGATCACGACTTCGGGTTTATATTTCACGATAAGGCGTTTCATGATTTTTGTTTCGGTTTCATCGACAAAACCGGATAATCCCAGATTGTCAACCACTATTGCAACATCCGCTCCATACGCAAAAATCGACTCCGGTTTTCCTTCAATACCGGATCCCATGACAACAACCCAGACTTCACTCTTTCTGAGATCTGCAAGAGTTCTTGCAGCACCTGTCAGCTCGTGCGTCACAGGTTGTATTTCACCGGACAAAATCTCAGCGACTACCCATATATTGCGATATTCTTTTTTTTCGGTATCTGTAAAAGCTATCATTTTTCTCTCCTCTGAATCAAACTATACTTCGCAGTCTTAACTCTCTTAGTAGGGCTTGTGCACATTCCGTTGAAGATCCTTCAATCTTTTTTGTGCTTGTGTGTCGGGGTGGTGGAGGCTGTATTTTTACAACCCTTGTGGGTGATCCGTCCAGACCGATTTTTGATGTATCCGCACCTATATCATCGGGCTTCCATACTGGTATTTCACATTTTCTTGAAGCCAGTCGACCCTTAAGTGATGGTATACGGGGTGTATTGATGTCTTTTACAACGGTTATTACTGCAGGAAGAGACATTTTACATATATCATAACCATCTTCATGCATCCTTTTGACTATAATGGATGAAGAAGATATCTCTTCCACGGCCATAATATAAGTTGCCTGAAGCCAGTCAAGATGAGCTGCAATTCCAGGACCTACCTGGGCTGTATCTCCATCTATGGCCTGCTTGCCGCAAATTACAAGATTAACATCCCCGATCTTTTCAATGGCTTTTGCAAGGACATAGCTTGTAGCCCATGTATCCGAACCGCCAAAAGCCCGGTCACTGAGCAGAATGGCTCTGTTAACTCCGATTGAAACAGCCTCTCTCAAGCTTTCTTTAGCTTTTGGCGGACCCATTGACAGGGCAATTACTTCTCCTTCGAATTTGTCTCTCAACTGTACACCTTCTTCCACGGCGTAAGTGTCAAAAGGATTCAGGATCGCTTTTATACCTTTTCTTATTATGCGTTTTGTTTTAGGATCGATTTTAGCATCGTTAGTTGCCGGTACTTGCTTGATGCATACTACTATTTTCATAACGCCTCCTTGCAATTACGGGCCTTCAGACCCAGATATCTTTAATCAGATCGTATTGTGTTTTAAATCCGAGCAGTGATAGGTAAATGCCACACTCCGGATATAATTTGTGGAGCATTTTTAAAGTGGATATGGGGTCAAATTCTGTATTCTCAGGCATTTCATAGCCGACTGCTTCCGAAAGAAGATGCAGTTTTCTACTCATCCAGGCATCTACAATTACCGGTATTTCAGGATATTTTTTAAGAAGTCTGTCGACAACTTCATTTCTCTCTATCAAAGGCTGGGTAATAATGAAAGTGGCACCTGCTTTCATTTTTCTTTCCATCTTTTCAAATTCATGTTCTTCCGGTTCATAAGGATTAAATGCGACTCCGAGTACAAAAGTATCCGGATACTCACGGTTTATGTACTTTAACAGTTCAACGGAAGTGACGGACTCGACATCAGTGGCGCCTACATCTGAAGGCTGAAGCTTGGGAAGACGCTCCGAACCGTCTCCTGTTATTATCAGGAGATGCCTTATTCCTTTTGACTTACATATGTCAAGAATGTTGCCCAGATCATCTTTTGTATGAAAAGTAGTAAGGTGAATCATCACCTGCTCCGGTATGACGGGAAGTTCAAGTTCCTCAATCATTTCTGTTCCCTGGAATGACAGAAGACCCATTGCATTATCGGTTATACCTGCACAATAACCGCTGTCCATAACCCTGAGATATCTATTTGAAAATATTTCAAGATCCTTTTCAAGCTTTTCTGAATCCTGTTTTGGTGGTAATAATTCAACGTGGTAGATCTTATTCTGGATAT
>NCRO01000336.1 GCA_002849045.2 Candidatus Sediminicultor secundus | reverse complement strand
CTTTTAAGGCATATTTTTCAATTTCTCTCGAATTTTTTATAAGCCCGATTTCGTCTCTTAACCACTGCACTACTGCCCCACCGATAAAGATACTCCCTTCTAAGGCATATTCTACTTTACCATTAACCCCCCAGGCAATAGTAGTCAAAAGACCATTTTTAGAGGGAACAATTTTCTCTCCGGTATTCATCAAGATAAAACATCCGGTTCCATAGGTATTTTTAGCCATCCCCGGCTCATAACAGGCCTGGCCAAAAAGGGCGGCTTGCTGATCACCGGCATCACCAGAGATGGGAACCTCTACTCCGAATATCTCTTTATCAGTAGTGCCATAAATATAACTTGAAGACAGAGCTTTAGGAAGCATCTCTCGGGGAATATCCAGCTCTGTTAATATCTCCTCATCCCAATCAAGATTATGAATATTAAATAACATTGTCCTTGAGGCATTAGAATAATCAGTTACATGAGCCTTACCTTTGGTCAGATTCCAGATAAGCCAGCTATCTACTGTTCCAAAAAGAATTTCTCCTTTTTGGGCTTTCTCTATAACCCCATCTACATTATCCAAAATCCACTTAATCTTGGTGCCAGAAAAATAGGCATCGACCACCAACCCGGTCTTTTTTTGGATAATCTCTGCCAACTCTTTCTTTTTAAGCTGGTCACATATGGGGGCAGTCCTTCGACATTGCCATACAATAGCATTATAAACCGGTTTACCGGTTTTTTTATCCCAAACTATAGTAGTCTCTCTCTGGTTAGTTATACCGATAGCAGCTATATCACCCGCTTCCAAGCCAGCCTTTTCTAAAGCAGTTTTCGCCACTTCTACTTGAGAAGACCAAATTTCCATGGGGTCATGTTCTACCCAACCCGGCTTAGGATAGATTTGTCTAAATTCCTTACTCGCGGTACTAACTATAGTTCCATTATGATTAAATATTATCGCCCGAGAACCGGTAGTCCCCTGATCCAGAGCCATAACATATTTTGCCAACTACAACACCCCCGACTATTTCCTCGTTATTTGTTTCATTTAAAATATAATGGTTACTACCCAAAAAAAATAATAAAGAAAAATCTTTTAAAGTTACAAAACATCCGGGCGAGCTATCTTCTTACCTTGATACTATCAATTCTTTTATCCTTTATCACCTTAACTTTATCACTTTAGCTCCCTCAGCAGGTGGGGTTACATATATATCCGGAAGGATACCGGTGATTTTTTTATATCCCTGCTTAATCGTTTTTTCAAAGACATCGATATACTCTCTTCTTAATAAGTTTACCGTACAACCTCCAAAGCCAGCACCTGTCATCCTGGCTCCCAAGACTTCTTCCTGTTTTAAAGCTAAATCCACGAGGAGGTCCAATTCAGTACAACTTACTTCATAATCATCCTTAAGGCTCCTGTGTGATTCTATCATCAGTTGACCAAAGGCAGAATAATTTCCCATCCTTAAAGCCTGTACCCCAGCTTGAACCCGATAATTTTCTGAAATTACATGTCTGGCTCTACGGGCAATAATTTCCGGTAATTGTGCCTGATATTTTTTATATTCATCTATGGTAATATCTCTTAGAGCTCGTATCTCGCGGTTTAATTTATGCTTAAAAAATTCGGTAGCTATTTTACACTCTTCTCTTCTTCTATTATATTCAGAATTAGCCAACCCCCTTTGAATCTTAGAATTACAAATTAATACCTGATAATTAGGATCTTTAAAGGGGATTAATTCATAATCATTAGATCTACAATCAATAAAAAGAGTATAATTTTTTTGACCCAAACAGGAAACATATTGGTCCATAATACCACAAGCTACCCCTACAAAATTATTCTCTGCTCTCTGACAGAGACGAGCCATTTCTACCGGTTTAATTTCCAATAAATTTAATTTTGCCATAGTTAATGCAGTAACCACCTCTAAGGCGGCAGAAGAACTCAATCCTGCTCCTTTGGGAATATTACTGATAAAAATAAGATTTGCTCCTTGTAAAGGATATCCTGCCTTTTGTATTTCATCCATTACGCCCATCAAATAATTCGCCCAGGTATCTTTTTTAGAAGGAGATAAACTATCTAAAGAAAATTTAACTTCTGCTTTATAACCGAGATCAAAAACTTGAACCAGTCGATCGTTTCTTAATTGACCCAGCATAATTATCTTTTTCCCAATAGCTATCGGAAGAACAAATCCCTCATTATAGTCAGTATGTTCGCCAATTAGATTAACTCTCCCGGGGGCAGAAAAAGCCCCTTTAATCAAACCAGTATCAGTATATTTTTTGTTAAATATTTTCCAGAGTTTATTCAAATCTTGCATTGAATATGTAATTAATTTTTAGAAAAATATAATAAATAAACTTGACAAGAGTAAATGATTCATATATTATAATTAATAAGTAATGTTTACTTACTATTATAGTAAGGAGAATCATATGTTAGTATTAAAGCCGGCAGATACGCGGAACAAAAATGCCACTACCTTACTTCGTCTCTTGTTGAAACAAGATAGTATCTCGAGGGTTGATCTTTCGAGGATGACAGGATTGACCAAGACCACTATATCATCTATTATAAATGAATTTATAGCTTTAAGCATAGTCGAAGAATCTTCAACAGTTTCCACTGGTAACGTAGGTAAAACTCCTATTCCCCTTCATATTAGAACAGATGCTGTATA
>NCRO01000335.1 GCA_002849045.2 Candidatus Sediminicultor secundus | reverse complement strand
GCTGAGAAAGTTCATGTTCTGGGTCATAGCTGGGGCGGAATAGTGGCTATGCGCTATGCCACTATTTATTCTCAAAAGATTAAAACGCTCATTCTTATGGGAAGTGGCCCACCAAGCATAGAACCTGTTAAATTGGGCCAAAAAAGACTTGTCCAAAGGATTATCGAGTTACAAGAGAAGGGCATTATTCCAAGAGA
The DNA here is from genome assembly GCA_002849045.2 of Candidatus Sediminicultor secundus. The sequence goes on along the minus strand of NCRO01000335.1, from coordinate 2,590 downwards.
ACCCCCCTCAGGTGGTGTAGAGATAGTGCAGGCAATTCTTCCTGCATATTTTTCTGATCCCAACTTTGAAATTCCCAAGGAATTAAAAAATATGTCTTTCAATCAGAATGTTTCTGATCATACTTTTTCTGAACTAGGCGAGTGGGATTTCACCGAAGAGGTGAACAAGATAGAACTCCCTGTTCTTATACTGTGGGGTGCAGATGATCCTTTTGGCTTTCCAATGATGGAGACAACTCGGGATGCGTTTGCTTCTACCACAGTAAATACTGTCGTACTAAATAATTGTGGGCATTTCTGGCACGAATGTCCTCAAGAAGTATTCGATCAGATCATCGCATTTCTTGCTCTGCCAGAAAGTAATTAAAAAAGGATTAAAATAAATAGAGACGGGTATACCAAGAGAATAATTCGGTAATTTTTAGCGGACAACCTATATAAAAAATTAGGACACATGTCCCTTTTTTACATTTTCATGGCGGTTCCCGATAGAGAAGATTCAATGGGAAAGGGGGACAGTTTGACATTGTAGTCAATAAATACTACAAGGGAATTTTTTTATTTTAGATAGGCAGTGTGCCATCTAACTATTTTAAAAAGAGGTGAGTATTGTGATTTTTAATTCACACGGACGTCTACGTTCAGTATTGCTCTGCAAACCAACCTATTATGAAATTTGTGATTTTAGTGAGGTCGCCAGGCAACATATAAGAGAAGGATTTAAAGTAAACAGAAAAGTTGTTACCGAACAGCATCAGGAATTCGCTGAGGTATTTCGACAACTACGAATAAACATTAAATGGCAGATTGCTCAGCCAGGTCATCCAGATCAGTTTGCCACGCGGGATTTTGGCGTGAATACTACAAAGGGCGTGTTAATTGGTAAATTTCGTTACCCAGATAATGCCGGGGATAATGAATTAGCAGTTAAAGATCTTCAACGTTTGAATATATCCATGATTGGAAGAATAATGCAGGGCTCATTGGAAGGCGGTGATTGCTGGTATTTGGATGAACATACTATGGTGATAGGGACGGGAAACCGAACTACAATGCAAGGGATAAAGGAAGCAGAAAAAATCCTTGAGCCCTTTAATATTAAAGTTATTCCTGTACAGTTTGAAGCAAAATGGAATCATCTGGATGCGATATTTTCAGTAATTGCACCGAAAACAGTCATGTTATGTCCTGAGGCTTTACCTGAGAATTTTTTAAAATATTTAAAACGGGAGAGATATGAAGTTATAACTATTTCTGCTGATGATGTAGGAAAGGGAACAACAAATCTTTTAGCATTAGGAGACGAAAAGGTACTTTCATTTAAAGAAAATAAAATTGGGAACAAAAAGCTAAAGGCCTTGGGTTTAGAGGTTTATGACCCACCATTGAGTCAGTGTTTAATGGGTGGCTCAGGTCCTCATTGTCTATCTTTTGAGTTAGAGCGAGAAAAGCAATAAGCGAGGTTAAGGCAAGGGGACGTTTCATCTGACATAATTGGTTAAATTTCTTATAATAGAAAAAATAGGATGTGCCTTATTTTAGTTATTTACCCCACCTTAAAACCCTTTATTTATAAGGTTTTTAGACCCCCTTCAGGAATGCCCTTTAAACGCACGTAGAGTGCCTTCTAAGGCGCATCAATTTTCGAAAAATTGGCAATTAGGACGTTTTTTTAGCCTTTTTTGACCTCCCCGAGACTCTGTAACCCTTACAGGAAGCCATCTTTGGATTTTGAGGGAGTGAAAATAGGCCAAAAAACACCCATTTTACGAGGGTAAAAGTATAGGTTGAGGCAAAATTCGCTCGTATAATCGAAATATGAAGCCTACCATTGAAACCCTTATGTTATAAGGCTTTCCTGAGCATGATAAGAGACAGTTTTGTAATTAAAAAGTAAAAAGAGAGGAACAGAAAAACTGATTTTTAACTAAGCAAAAGAGATAAATACATATATAGAATTAGAGTATTATCAGTTTTTATAGGAAAAAATAGTAAGGCTCTAAAACGTAGAAAATATAAGGGTTTCTGCGTTTTTTTGTTATATGGGATGTTGATAGTGGTTCTAAAATATGGAGAAAATGAGGCAAAAAGGGCGAAAAATCTTATTTTTAGTAGTCTGAAAGCCTTGCGAAATAAGGGTTTTAGCGAAATATGGTCATAGCTGCGTTTCTTGAGGTGGGTTAAGGTGATTGATCATATTTTTGAAATAGGCGTTTAAAGTAGCTTAAAATGGCTTATTTTAGATGTAGGAGGAAAGCCTTGTTTTATAAGGCTTTCAAGAAGGTATTTTCCCACAAGTTTTACACATTTTCCCCATTTATAAGTAAATATTGTTAGTTTTAATCCTTCTGTCACTAAGAGCTTTCGAAGAAAGCGCGGCAATCTCATCTCGCAGCTATTTTTTAAAAAAAGAAGGATTTTATAAAACTTTTGTCGTATTGATATTAAGGTGTAGAAAAATTGGAAAAGACTAATTCTTTTAACCGCTGGTGGCGATTCAATAAAGTAAATATATATTCTTAAAATATGACAAACGAAACGTCCCCTTGTCTTAAATACAATTTGACATTGTAGTCAATAAATACTACAA
>NCRO01000334.1 GCA_002849045.2 Candidatus Sediminicultor secundus | reverse complement strand
TGTTATTGTGAGCTCCGATTTTGGGTAGGAGTCGAATTTATCCGACCCGGGTGTTCTGGTACTTTTTTTAAACTTGAAACTCGTAACTAGCAACTTGTACCAGTAACTCGTTACACATTACTCATTACTCATCACTTAATTATAATTTACGTTCTATAATATTATGGTTATTTCCTAAAAAGCCAAAAATATTTTAAGAGATTGTGTATATGGTATGTTACAGATAATTTTATAGCAAATTATGATTTTTTGGTTATAATTATGTTGTAGTGCCACAATGAATTGTACCCTTGCCCTATTATTACTGATTTCTCCTGTGGGCACGATGCATCGTGCCCCTACATTACTATTTTGTGTACTTTTTGGGTTACAATAATATTATAAAATAAAATTAATAAATTTTAAAAAAGTGGTTGCATAATCAATTCTTCTGTATTATAATTGCCAGTGATTTCAAAGTAAAATAAAATAAATAAGATGTTAGAATAAATATATAGAGGGAAGGAGGGAAAAGGCTATGGAAATAGCAATGAGCATGATTGACAGAGCGATGGATTCAAATATCTATATAGGTGCAGGAATTATTTTTTTATCGAGAGTTTTGGATGTAGCTATTGGAACTTTTAGAGTTCAGATGATAGTAAGAAGAAAAAAGCTTATTGCCGGTGTGCTTGGTTTTTTTGAAGTTTTGATTTTTATTTTAATAGTAAGTAAAGTGATACAGGATATTGGGAATTGGCATAATGTTATTGCCTATTGTGGAGGTTTTGCCATCGGAAATATAGTTGGGATATATATATCTGAAAAAATCTATAAAGAGATAATTTCTGTAGGTATTATTTCCAGAAATAAATGGCAGGGAATCGAAGAGAAACTTCGGGAAGAGGGATTCGGAGTTACCCGAAATGTAGGATATAGTAAAGATGGAGAAGTTCAGATTCTCAAGGTAATATGTGAAAGAAATTATTTTCCCAAAGTAAGGGATATTGCTTTAGAACATGACCGTAAAGTCTTTATTACTTCCTATCTCCTTACCGGTAAAAATGGCGGCCGTATGTATGGAGTAAAGAGTAAGCTTTAATAATTGTTCCAAAGAGCTTTTACATGTCTGGGCTTATCGATGTCCAGAGCGATTTCTGGAGGAGATAGGATAGCTTTCCCTTTATAACCCCCTAATAATTCAGGAACTTTCTTTTCCAGATCCTGGATAGATAGGTATTTTCTTAAGTATTTTGTGGTTATTCGAGCTCCTAAGAGCCGGGCTATTTTTAAAGGATGTTTCCTGAAATAGATAAAGTCATTGATTGTATCCGCAAAATCGGAGCTCACAATAACAGCATGTCTCTTATACACATCTCCGAGCCCCTGAGACCGTACTAGACATCGAAGGCCGTC
>NCRO01000033.1 GCA_002849045.2 Candidatus Sediminicultor secundus | reverse complement strand
AAAAAATAATGGCCATAGATATGAAGGGAAAAAATTTAGTATCCATTAATGATTTGAGCAGGGAAGAGGTTACTCAAATATTAGAAACTGCTGAGATTATAAAGTTGAGGCACTATTCTCATGAGGAACAACCTATTTTAAAGGGAAAAGTTTTAGGAATGATTTTTCAAAAACCTTCTTTAAGAACCAGGGTATCTTTTGAAACAGGAATGATTCAATTAGGCGGGCAAGCAATTTACTTAGGCCCCGATGATATAAAATTAGGGCAAAGAGAAGCAACTAAAGACATTTCCCGAGTATTGTCTCGTTATGTAAACGGGATTATGGCCCGAACTTTCAGTCATGAAATAATGTTAGAATTAGCCAAGTATTCATCAGTTCCAGTTATTAATGGATTATCTAACCTTTTACACCCCTGTCAAGTTTTGGGTGATCTGTTAACTGTTAAAGAAAAGAAAGGCAGATTGTCTAATCTTAAATTAGTTTATGTTGGTGATGGTAATAATGTGGCACACTCCTTATTATTTGGAGCGGTTAAGGTAGGGATGGACATTGTTTTATCTGTCCCCCCTGGTTACGAGCCGAAGGAAGAGATTGTAAATCTGGCTAAAGAGGATGCTAAAAAAATAGGCAGCAGAATAGAATTTATCCAAGATCCGAAAGAAGCTGTAGATGGGGCCGATGTTATCTATACCGATGTCTGGACCAGTATGGGATTTGAAAAAGAGAGTGAAATTAGAAAAGATGTGTTTAAGTCTTATCAAATAAATCAAGATTTAGTAAACAAAGCAAAGGATGATGTAATAATATTACATTGCCTGCCTGCTCATCGTGGGGAAGAGATAACTGATGAAGTTATAGATGGCCCCCATTCTGTAGTAATTGACCAGGCAGAAAATAGATTACATGCTCAAAAAGGCGTCTTAGCTTTACTCTTATAAATATAATTAGATTAGTCGTTAGTGAATAGTGAATAGTATTTGGTAATAAAGCAAAAAATGCAAAGCGCAAAATTTAAAGCCATAGCGCAAAATTCAAAATTTAAATATTTGTTTTATATATTTATTTTAATCTTTCTTATCTTGCATGCTATATAGCAAAAATGAAAAGATAAAGAAGTAAAAACAGAACTTAAAATTTAATATTGAGAGAAAAAGTTTTGAGTTTTGAATTATGGTTTTTCGCTTTAAGTTTTTAGTTGTATAATGATAACTAAAAATTGTATTTGAAACTAACGACTATTTACTATTCACTAGCGAATAATTTGATTTGATTAAAAGACGAAATAATTTTATAATTAGTAATAAGAAGAATATTTTATCTTCATAAAATATTTTTCTTGATTGGATAAACATAAGATATTCTAATCATTGATTATTTTTTAAATAACAATTAGTAAAACAATAGAAAGATTGTTCAAAAAACATTAATTATGCTTTAAATTTTTAATAAGTAAAAAAGGAGAATCAAGTGCCAATCTCTTTCAGCCTTTTAGATATTATAGATATATTAATCATTGCTTTTATATCCTATCACATAATTCTCTTAATTAAGGATACCCCGGCAGTACAATTAATCAAAGGATTAGTTATTCTTTTTATTGTTTCTTTTATTGCTGATCAGCTTGGCCTTAGAACTATCAATTGGCTTCTAAAAGGAGCCATGGCTATGATGGTTGTAGCCCTGCCTATAATATTTCAACCAGAAATAAGAAGAGGATTATTAAAGATGGGGAAAAGAGGATTTTTTATAAATACTTCTTTTTTGCACAAGGAAGTCGATAAAAAGGTTGAACAACTAATAAATGGATTAGTTATGGTAATGCCCATGCTTTCCAGTAAACACAAAGGAGCTTTAGTGGTTTTAGAGAGAGAAGTTGGTTTAAAAGATATTTTAGAAACCGGCATCATTTTAAATAGTGAATTTTCTCCTGAATTATTATATTCTATATTTATGCCCGACTCTCCTTTACACGATGGAGCTGTAATTATTAGAGGGAATAATATAGCAGGGGCGAATTGTATTTTACCGCTAAGTGAGAGAATGGATATTAGTAAATCTTTAGGTACCCGACATAGAGCAGCTTTAGGATTAAGTGAACAGACAGATGCTTTGATAATTATAGTATCAGAAGAGACAGGAAATATATCCATTGCTTTAGATGGAAAGATTACACGACCTATGGAACCCCAGGGATTAAAAAAGATGTTAACGCATCTATACCAACCTAAGATAATCTCTGAATTTGGTTTCTGGCCGACAGAGGACAACAAAAAATGAAAGAATTTAAAAATTGGTTTTTAAAAAATATCGATATCAAATTACTCTCTTTATTTTTAGCGATTATTATATGGTTGTATATAGCAGGTGGGGAGAATCCCATGGTAGAGAATTTTATTGATATATCTCTTACTCAAACTAATCTCGGCGAAGATTTAGTGATAAAAGAGTTTCCCACAAATGTAAGTGTAGGAATTAGAGGGCCCAAAAATATAATAAATAACATTTCTTCTCATCAGATTAACGGAATAGTAAATTTCTCTGAAATTAGTAAAGAGGGCTTATATAAATTAAAGGTAGAAGTTACACCTCCCAAAAAAACACAGATCACCAGAATTATTCCTTCAGAAATAAAAGTTGAAGTTGAAAAGGTTTTAACTAAAGAGGTTGAAGTTGAATATAGTTTAATAGGAGTTCCCGGAAAAGGATATTCTTTAACTGACGAACCCCATTTTAATCCTTCTAAGGTTAAGATAATTGGTGCTCAGAGTGTATTAGAAAATATAAAACAGATAATTTGTGCTATTGATATTTCCGGAATAAAGGAAGATCTGAGCAGAAAAATAAAAGTAAAAGCAGTTGATGTAAACGGAAATGAAGTTAAAGAAGTAAAGATTGAACCGGATATAGTGGAAGTATCAATTTCTTTGACTCGTGGATATCCCGAGAAGCAATTAACGGTAAAACCAAAAATAATCGGGAAACCAGCTCCGGGTTATTATATTTCTGAAATATTATCTAATCCCGATGAAATAAAGATTTTTGGTAATTATTCTAAAATAAGTAATATTGAATTTTTAGAGACTATTCCCATCGATGTAAGCGGAATTACAAAGACTTTGTCAGTGAAAGTCCCACCTGCCTTAGAAGAAGGATTAAATATAGTGGAGGGTGAGGTTGAGCTAATAGAAGTGGCCATACAAGTTAAGGAAGTCATAATCCAGAAAATCCTAAAAAATATTTTAGTTGTACCTCAGAATTTATCTCCCTTTGTATCTTGTGAAATAAAACCAGAGGTAGTTGACATAACTGTTGAAGGAAAAAATATTCTAGTTGACAAATTAAAAACAGAAGACATAAAAGCCTTTGTGAAATTTACGGATAATTTTAAGGTTGAGCAGAAGGTAAAAGTTCAAGTAGACCTTCCTGAAGGAATTTCTTTAATTAAACTTGAGCCAGAAGAAGTAACGGTGTTGATTAATAAGTAGTCGTTAGTGAATAGTGAATAGTAGCGTATAGCGCGTAGTGTTTAGCGTATAGTATATAGCGAAAAACGAAAAGCGCAAAACGTAAAACAATAGCTCAAAATTTAAAATTTAAATACATTGATTTTCATCTTTCTTATCTCGTCGCGTACCATATTGTAAAAATGAAAAGATAAAGAAGTAAAAACAGAACTTGAAATTTAAAATCTATGAAAAAGTTTTGAATTTTGAATTATGGTTTTTCGCTTTTCGTTTTAAGTTTTTAGTTGTATAATAATTATTGAAAACTTATGTTTAAAACTAATGAATAAATAATTGGTAAATCAGGCAATTGGTTAATCGGTCAATTAATAAAGGAGTAGTTTATGAAAAAATTATTTGGAACTGATGGGATAAGAGGGATTGCCAACAGGGAGCCCATAACTGCAGAGGTGATTTTTCACATAGGAAGAGCCGGAACATATTTATTTAAAGACGAGGTCGATACTAAGATATTAATTGGTAGAGATACGCGAATTTCGGGTGATATGTTAGAATCTGCTTTAATAGCGGGAATATGTTCAATGGGTGTAAATGTTCTAAGAGCGGGAATAATACCTACTCCCGTGGTGGCTTACCTAACTAGAGCTTACCATGCTAATTGCGGCATAGTTATTTCTGCTTCTCACAATCCCTTCGATCACAATGGTATCAAATATATCAGAGGAGATGGTTTTAAGTTTTCTGATTCAGAAGAAGAAGAAATAGAGAGAATATATTTTAAAAATTATTCAAAGGATGAATGGACTACTAAAAAAAATATTGGCCATAGATATG
>NCRO01000333.1 GCA_002849045.2 Candidatus Sediminicultor secundus | reverse complement strand
CGATGAATCGTGCCCAAAGGTACTATGCGTTGTATTATTCACTATCGACTAATAAAGGAGAGAATCTATGATAAAAATACGAGTTCCGGCGACTACCGCCAATTTAGGCCCCGGTTTTGATTGTCTGGGTCTGGCTTTAAACTTATATTTAAATCTGGAGATAGAAGAGATAGAAAAGGGTTTTGTTGTTGAATACCAGGGAGAAGGAGCGGAAAAGTTTTCGGCTAAAAAGAAAGAGGATACCCTAATCTGGAAATCTATAAACCTGGTTCTAAAAAGAACTCATAAAGATATACATAAAAAAGGATTAAAGATAAAAGCGCTCAACGAAATACCTGTTACCAGAGGATTAGGCAGTAGTGCATCAGCAATAGTAGGGGGGATAGTGGGGGCAGCCAAACTCTATAATATTGATTTAACCAATCAGGAGATGCTTGAGTTGGCTCTCTCCTTAGAAGGGCATATGGATAATATTGTCCCTGCTCTAATCGGGGGACTTACCCTGGCTTATAAAACAGGTCAAGAGGAGATAAAGTGGACCAGGATAAAAACCCCGCTTGATTTACGAATTGTGCTGGCAATACCGGAATTTGCTTTAAATACAAAAGAAATGAGAAAAGTTTTGCCCCAAAAAGTAGCCTTGCCTGAGGCGATATTTAATTTAAGCAGGTCTGCTCTTTTAGTTAACGCCTTACAAAATTCCGATTGGGAAGTGCTAGCTGAGGCCATGGAAGACGAACTGCACCAACCTTATAGGACACCCTTTATCCCGGGAATTGAAGATATGTTTTCCAAAATTAAAAAAACGGGCTTAGCGGGTATTGCCTTAAGCGGCTCCGGACCATCGGTGGTTTCTTTAACCAAAAAGGGTAGAGAGGAAACAATAAGCAAGATAATGAAAGACGCTTTTTTAAATGCAGGGATAACTTGCCGGACCCTTGTATTAGAGGCAGACTTAGACGGAACAAAAACAGTATATAGTATGTAG
>NCRO01000332.1 GCA_002849045.2 Candidatus Sediminicultor secundus | reverse complement strand
ACAGAAAGGTTGGTGGATAATTATGAAAAAAGAGACCATAAACATTGGGATATTAGGATTGGGCACTGTAGGGCAGGGTGTTATTAGGGTTTTACAGGAAAATAAAGAATTTATCGAGCAAAAGATATATCCCAAAAAAATAATCTTAAAGAAATTGGCAGACAAAGATAAAACCAAAATTCTGCCCGACAAAAAGTTCTATAAAATTTTTACTGATTCTGCCGAAGAAACAATAAATGATCCGGAAATAGATATTGTAGTAGAGAGCATAGGCGGTTTTGAGCCGGCAAAAAGTTTGATTATACAAGCCCTGAAGGAAGGAAAACACGTAGTTACTGCCAACAAAGAAGTGATAGCCAAAGCAGGATATGAAATTCTGAAATTAGCTCGGGAAAATAAGGTGTATTTTCTTTTTGAGGCCAGCGTGGCAAGTGGTATCCCTATTATCGGTGCTTTTACTCACTCCCTTACTTCTTATAAATTAAAGGAGATAATAGGAATCTTAAATGGTACTACCAATTATATCCTCACCAAGATGAGCGAAGAGGGCAAAGATTATGAAGAAGCCCTAAAAGAGGCTCAGGAGAAGGGGTATGCCGAAGCCGATCCCGGCAAAGATATTGATGGGTCTGATGCCTTTAACAAGATATTTATTCTTTCTGCCATTGCCTTCAGGGCAGAGATTAATCCGGACAATATCTATTATGAAGGGATAAAAAATATTTCAAAGCTGGATATTGAATAT
>NCRO01000331.1 GCA_002849045.2 Candidatus Sediminicultor secundus | reverse complement strand
TATCTGAGTAAGGTAGTTTTAGCAATACCCATCTGTTGACACAGGGAATTTATGGTAGGCCAGGCGATATACTTTCCTTTATGGCAGTAAGTAAGCAGTTCCTCATAGAGTACGACAGAACCTACCCCTAATACCCTGACCCATTTCTTTAAGAAACAGTTGGTGACAATGATGTAGCCTTCTTTTTTTTCTTCCTCCGGTTTATTCTGCTTATTTTGTCTTTCTCTTTGCATATATTTCTACCTCTTTTCTTATTACTTATTACTCATCACTGTATTTTGCGACTACTATAATTACATCATAAATAATTTTTTATGTATCGAGTTTTCGATGAGTTTTCGATGAGTTTTCGATGAGTTTTTTCTTTGCTTCGTTTAAGAGTTAAAGGAACAAAAAAAATCCAGATAACACAACGGTTATCTGGATTTTAATTAAACAAATAATTATTATTTTTTAATAAATTGAAGCAAAATTCATCTTAAATGAGAGAAAAAAGTCAAAAAATTAACTAATTTTCAATTTTTCCTCTTCTAAATTCAACATTATCCCCCTTCGAGAAATTACTTTAAAAATATTTTTCACCTTTTCTTTATTTCTTTTGCTTTTCCCGATAGTTTTTAAAATGGTGCTTCTAATTTTCGAAAAATGAAAACTTACTCGGTTATAGATGGCATCCTTTTCACCTTTCCAAAGCTCCTCCAATAGTTCATCATAACTCATTACTCGCTCATTGTACTGGGCCAATAGATGAATTAAAGAAAATTCTGTGGAAGTTACCTCAATCTTTTCCCCCATAAAGATAATTCTATCCGGGCGGTTGAGGGAGATTTCAAGTACAATTTTTGGTTTTTGATTATTAGGTTTTAGATTAGAATTCGGGTTTTCAGTTTTTGGTGGAGAGCTTACAGATACGGGTTGCAAGTTATGAGATACGGAAGTAGTACTTGTGGTTTTCAATGGAGAGGGGAGAGTTATCGGCTCACAGTTTTCATCTTGCACTATCCATTTTTCTTTTGCCGCCTTCCAATGATTATTTTCTTCTTTCACGCTTTTCTGAATTCTTTGAACTAATCGCCTCGGAAGCAATTTACCCAACTCGACCTCACTCGCATCCCTCAAAGAATTTTCATCCCTATAACCGGCGCCCACCAACCTTCTAATATGGTATCGGCTTAAACCGGGTATATATAGCAGGGCCAAATTTACTCCTTCTTCCTGTACTCCTTCTACTAATCTGTTGGACAACATCCTTATTTTATTCAAATCTTTATTTATTTTTTCCTCCCAGCCTACGCTTTCTGCTATCGCTGACAGACTATTGGCTAACCAGGAAAAACCTTCTCCCAATCTATAGATACAACCCCGGTAAAGACCATATTCCTCCTCAATTGTCTTAACACTCTTTTTTCCCATTATCCAATCATATAATAAATGGGTCTTCTTAAGGGTGATATAATCTTCTAAAGAGGTGGTTTCTTCTTTCTCCTTTTTCATTAGAATTTTATCCCGAAAAAGTTTCTTATCTTCATCATCCTGTTCAAAGATCAGACGCAAGAGTTTACTCCAGTAATTTTTTCTATAACCACATCGATAAATTCCTTTTTTATAATCATCTCTAATAGCTTGAGAAAAGGGGATAGGTAAAGCTTTACCGTCCGGGCTTAAAGCCAGTAGAAAAAGAATCTCCAGAATACTAATATCTCCCTTTTCACAATATCTCAACCAGGATTTAAAAAAGAGAAAAGTTTCTACTTTAATTCTCTTGGCAGCTATTAAAATACCGCTGTCGGTGGGAGATAGAACACCATTTTTATTTATCCTAATCAATCGGTTTCCTTTTAAAATATTCAAGACTTTTTCTATTCTTTTATGGATATTTGCCTTATTAAAAGCAAATTGCCAGTAACCGGAAAGGAAATTATTATCTTCGAATTTACTCTGACTTTTTAGGGAAACAAATTCCTCTTTCTTTATATGACTCTTTAAATCTTCATAATTAAGGTTTATATTTACCGCTAATCTCAAAAGATAAGTAAGCAAATCATTATCTATATTTATTGACTG
>NCRO01000330.1 GCA_002849045.2 Candidatus Sediminicultor secundus | reverse complement strand
ATAGCATTTTTAAAGAATGCGGCGGTGCAGTGTGGTTTTTGTACCCCGAGTATGATATTGACTGCCACGGCATTATTAAAAGAAAATCCCAATCCCACCGAAGATGAGATTAGAGATTATATGAGAGGCAATATCTGTCGTTGTACTGGGTATATTCAAATAGTAAAAGCGATTGAAGAATGTGCACACGGAGAAAAAAACTAATTAACCAACTAACCAAAATGAGGGGGAGAGGAATAATGAATCAGTTTAAATATATTTCTCCTGAAAACAAAGAAGAAGCCCTAAAAATTTTAAAAGAAGAGGGAGTGAACGCTTGTATAGTGGCTGGCAGCACAAATGTACTGCCCGATATTAAAATTAAAAAGTTAAGTCCAAAAATTTTGGTAGACATTACTGCCATTGAGGAATTAAGAGGTATAGATAAGAAAAAAGACAAAGTCTGTATAAGACCTTTGACCACTATTGCTGAATTAACTAATTCAGAACTTATTTTAAAAGAGGGGAAGATATTGATTCAAGCTGCTCAAGAATTTGCTGACCCCCTGGTAAGAAATAATGCCACTATAGGGGGAAATTTAGTTACTGCCTCACCGGCCGCAGATATGGCAGTCCCCTTGCTTACCCTTGATGCACTTATTAAAATTGAGAGTATTAGACAGAAGAGAGAAATTAAACTAAAAGACTTTTTTCTTAAACCGGGCAAGACAGTTTTGCACGATGATGAGATGATTGTGGGAATTGAATTTGAACAAAGCGATATAAATAAAAATGGGTATTTTATTAAGCTGGGGCAAAGAAAGGCTATAGCAATTGCCATTGCCAGTTTAGCATTAAATTTAGAAGTTAAACAAAACAAGATTATTCAGATCCGCATTGCTACGGGCTCCGTAGCTCCCACTCCTATAAGATTAACTGCTGCAGAGGAATTTTTAAAAGGTAAAGAAATAAATAATAAATTGGTCGAAGAAGCTATGGATAGAGTGCGCGAAGAAGTTGAGCCCATTAGTGATATCCGAGCAT
>NCRO01000329.1 GCA_002849045.2 Candidatus Sediminicultor secundus | reverse complement strand
GATTGCACCGTTTTAATAAACGGTGAACCGGTTTTATCTTGCCTCACCTTAGCGGTAACTGTCGATGGTAAAGAAATTACCACCATCGAAGGGCTGGCAAAGGGAAATGAGCTGCACCCTATGCAAATAGCATTTTTAAAGAATGCGGCAGTGCAGTGTGGTTTTTGTACCCCGAGTATGATATTGACTGCCACGGCATTATTAAAAGAAAATCCCAATCCCACCGAAGATGAGATTAGAGATTATATGAGAGGCAATATCTGTCGTTGTACTGGGTATATTCAAATAGTAAAAGCGATTGAAGAATGTGCACACGGAGAAAAAACTAATTAACCAACTAACCAAAATGAGGGGGAGAGGAATAATGAATCAGTTTAAATATATTTCTCCTGAAAACAAAGAAGAAGCCCTAAAAATTTTAAAAGAAGAGGGAGTGAACGCTTGTATAGTGGCTGGCAGCACAAATGTACTGCCCGATATTAAAATTAAAAAGTTAAGTCCAAAAATTTTGGTAGACATTACTGCCATTGAGGAATTAAGAGGTATAGATAAGAAAAAAGACAAAATCTGTATAAGACCTTTGACCACTATTGCTGAATTAATTAATTCAGAACTTATTTTAAAAGAGGGGAAGATATTAATTCAAGCTGCTCAAGAATTTGCTGACCCCCTGGTAAGAAATAATGCAACTATAGGGGGAAATTTAGTTACTGCCTCACCGGCCGCAGATATGGCAGTCCCCTTGCTTACCCTTGATGCACTTATTAAAATTGAGAGTATTAGACAGAAGAGAGAAATTAAACTAAAAGACTTTTTTCTTAAACCGGGCAAGACAGTTTTGCACGATGATGAGATGATTGTGGGAATTGAATTTGAGCAAAGCGATATAAATAAAAATGGGTATTTTATTAAGCTGGGGCAAAGAAAGGCTATAGCAATTGCCATTGCCAGTTTAGCATTAAATTTAGAAGTTAAACAAAACAAGAATAATAAGAACCGAATTGCTACGGG
>NCRO01000328.1 GCA_002849045.2 Candidatus Sediminicultor secundus | reverse complement strand
CTGGCCATTAACTGCTCCTATATCTATTTTCTTGGTTTTGCCTTTAATTAAAATTTTGCACGCCCCAATTATATCAAAGGGAATGTCTGTGCTTTTAATAAAATCATTAGCCCACCCCAAAGGGATTATTCCCAAAGAAGGATCATTTTTTGATTTCATAATTCCATTTACAATTTCGTTTACTGTTCCATCCCCACCAATTGACACGATAAGATCCATCCCTTGATCAGCAGCTTTTCGGGCAAGTTCTATCGCCTCACCATGATGTGAAGTATAGCTGACTTTAAAATTAAATCCATTTTCTTTTAAATATTTAAAAATTGTTTTTAGGTGTGCGCGGGGCTTTCCCCCGCCGGCTGTTAAATTAATTATAAGTTCTGTTTTCAAAATTTACCTCCCTTGGTTGATTTAAATTAATTGAATATATTTCAATTAATTATAGTGTCAAAATTTTATAAGTATCTGGTTTTCTATTTAAGATTGTATTAGTGTGGGGGACAATGTCTTTATTTCGAGAAAGTAAAAGATTAAGTGAAGAAAGGCTGGCTTGTTCAGTTTTATCCAGACAAGAGGTTAATATTTGTCCTGAAGGAGAAGTTAATAGGCTATGACCATTGCTTTGATGAGAAATGGAATTAGAACAGGCTATAAATATTTTATTTTCTGCCCCTCTGCTGCGGCAGATATTTATCTGTCTGTCATTGGTAAATTTACTGGGCCAGATAATTAAATCTGCTCCTTTAAGGGTTAGGGTGCGGGCTATTTCAGGAAAAATTCCTTCGTAACCTATCATTACTCCTATGTAACCGTAAGAAGTTTTAAATACCGGAAGGCCTAAATCTCCGGGAGAAAAAAGATTCTTTTCTTCTCTTTCCAAATGAGTCTTTCTGTATTTTCCTCGGAGTTTACCTGATTCTATAAGAAAGGTGGTCTTATAGTAAGACTCACCCGCTTTTTCAACCAAGGTAATAGCGCAGAGAACTTTCCTGTCTTTAGTTATTTGTTTGACTTTATTGATGATCTCATCTCCACTTTCGGGGAAGATAAAATCACATTCGGGGAAGATAATAATATTAGTTTCCTGTTCCAATAAAATATTTATGAAGAATTCTATTTTTTGGAGATATTTTTTAAAATTATCTTCAAATTCTATTTGCACTACTGCGGTTAGTGGATTTGGGTTTTTAAGACCAGTCTTTTTTTTCATAATAGAATAGATGGGTAAAGTATTAGTAGGTTGAACCAATTCGGGATAAAGTTCTGTTCTGCGGTCATCGATTGTATTTATTTGATGGTCAATTGATTTATCTATAGCTCCCTCAAGTGAAATTTCATAAAAGAGAATTTCTTCCTGGGAAGAAGAGGCAACTTTAGCTATCTGGCCATCAGGTGCAAAGATAGCGCTTTTCCCACAATATAATATACTCTTTGCCTCCATTCCCACTTTATTAGCAGCAATTATCCACACTCGGTTTTCCAGGGCTCGTGTAGGAATCATATATTCTACCTGAGGGCTGGTAAGGGTTTCTTTCTCAAATCCTGAGGTGACCCAGTTGGTAAGATCAAGCAAAATGTCCGCTCCCTGTAAGCTTAAACAGCGGACTATTTCAGGGAGTCGTCCATCAGCACAGATAAACATACCTACCTTTCCGAATTCGGTCTCAATTACCGGATATTGTTCACCGGCGCAGAACCAGTGAGAATCAAAATGCCAGAGGTAAGATTTTCGGAAGCGGCTTATCTCCTGACCTTCCGGATTTATAAGTAAAGCGGAATTGTAAAGAGTATTTTCGATTAGGTCAGTTTCAACTATCCCTAAAGCTATGT
>NCRO01000327.1 GCA_002849045.2 Candidatus Sediminicultor secundus | reverse complement strand
TTTTTAAAGGGATAGGAGTTCCGGAAGAGGATGCCCGAATATGTGCTGATGTGTTGATTACTTCTGATAAAAGAGGGATAGATTCACATGGCATTGGCCGCTTAAAACCTATATATTACGATAGAATTAAAGCAGGAATTCAGTCACCAAAAACAGATATGGAAATTGTTAAAGATGGTCCTACTACCGCAGTTATTGACGGCCACAATGGAATGGGACAGGTAATTGCTAAGAAGTCTATGGCTTTGGCTATTGAAAAAGCTAAAAAGATGGGATTGGGGATGGTAGCAGTGAGAAATTCTACTCATTATGGAATTGCCGGTTATTATGTCTTAATGGCTATCGAAGCAGGGATGATTGGAATTAGCGGCACTAATGCCCGTCCTTCCATTGCTCCTACTTTCGGAGTAGAAAATATGTTAGGAACTAATCCTTTAACTTTCGGAATGCCCTCTGATGAAGAATTTCCTTTTGTCCTTGATTGCGCCACTTCTATTACTCAGCGAGGGAAGATAGAATTTTATGACCGGGCAGAAAAAGAAATCCCTCCGGGCTGGGTAATCGGACAAGACGGAAAGACCAGAACAGACACTCATCAAATTTTGAAAGACTTAAAAACAGGGAAAGCTGCCCTTGCTCCCTTGGGTGGTATTGGAGAAGAGACTGCCGGGTATAAAGGTTATGGTTATTCTGCTGTAGTAGAAATCCTTTCCGCTGCCCTGCAAAACGGGAAGTATCTTAAAATGTTATCGGGAGCAGAAGATGGTAGACCAGTACCTATTAATCTGGGACATTTTTTTATAGCCATTAACATATCTTCCTTTATAGACCTTAAATCATTTAAGAAGATAAGCGGAGATATTCTTCGTTCCCTTCGTTCTTCCAAAAAAGCTCCTGAAGCAGAGAGAATTTACACAGCCGGGGAAAAAGAATATCTGGCCTGGTTAGAGAGAAAAGATAAAGGTGCGCCCATAAACCAGAATCTTCAACAGCAGATTATTACTTTAAAAGAAGAACTTGGATTGACCCAGTATAAATTCCCTTTTGAAAAATAAAATAGAAGTAATTACTTTTTCTGGTATTCTCGCGAAGCTTGTACCCCTATTTTTGCGAGGATGGGCTCTGCGAAAGCAGGCAGTGGAAATTCAAAATAAAATTTAAGAGGTAATTATGAAGCTTGAAAAGAAAATATCAATTTATATTCTGCTAATTCTTTCAGTTTTAATCTTAAATTCTGTAAATGTGTTTTCCTGGAACAGTCACTTTTTTTATACCGAACTGGCCATAAAAAATAATGATTGGATAAATAATTTCCCCGAAATCGAAATAACTCCTTATACTTATGAAGATATAGACCAGGATGAATATAATCCGGAATTTGTAATAAAATATGTGGAAGGGGAGATTGGAGAAAAAGTAAAAGCCTCAGATATTCTTATAAGTTATTCGGACGAACCGGATTGGGATTTAGATACTAATTTAGAATTAAATAAATTACAAACTTTAACCGGGGGAAGTCAGGGGTATCGCCATATGTATTTTTCAGTGTTTGGAGGTTTACTGAAAGCCGGAGAGGCCCCCAAAAGAGCCAATCACTTCTTTGAAATGTCTAAGATTGCCTTTGGGAAAGGTGATAATTATTGGGGGTTTAGATTTGCTGCCCGGGCAATCCATTATTTGGAAGATATATCCCAACCTTATCACACCTATCCCGCTCCTTTAGATATCCTCTTTAAAAAATTTTTTAATGTAAAAAAGCTTACTGTACTGGTTACTAATGCTCATTATGGCTATGAAGGTTTTAATGGATATTTTTTTAAATATAAAAAGGATGAATTTTATAGTATTCTTCCAGAAGTTAAAACTGTGAAAATGGATGACATAGTTAAAGCAGCAATTAAGTTAAGTAAAGAAGCAAGAAAAGATTTTACACTTTCTTATCTCCACCAGTAAACATAAAGTCATTGGTTACCACAGTGTAGTATTTATCCATCTCTACGACAGTGCCATCTTCTAAAACCATGCTGGTAATCCTGTTACCTGCCTCTGCTTCCGGATTATAAACGACTCTTACTCCTGAAATTTGAATCCATCCTATATCTTCATTCATTATTCCGTGTTCAATATTAGCTTTTACATCTGTACCGGATAATTTCATAGTATATAACGTGTTATCAAAAGGCATAACTTCATATAATATCCCTGCAGTAATTTCTCCTGCTGGAATAGGAACTCTCAGTCCACCACCATTAGTCATAGCAATCTGAACTCCAACCTTATCTTTCATTATTTCACAGGTCCATTCACCCAGTAAAGATGGTCCGGCATATCTATCATGGTCCAAATCTACTGTGGTTTTACCCAATACTTTTCCTAAGACAGGTCCTAATTCTTCTTCGTATTTCTTATAGATTGCCAAAGTGTTAGCATCATCTTTAAGAGTATCTGGTCTTTTATAAATGTTATCCAGGAACGGTTCTGCACTCACTAACTTGTTATTTTCATCAAAAACAAAAGTGATCTTACCAATTGAACGTCCATTTTTATAAGCCTGCACTAAGGGTTTACCACTTACCAAGCCACTGACCCTTTGATGGGTATGTGCTGATATTACTGCATCTACTCCATCTACCTCACATAAGGCAGCAGCTTCACCGGTAATATTCCCCTCTTTGTCCTGGAATGAACCAAGATGAGTTAAAGCGATAATAATGTCTGCTCCTGCATCTTTCACTTTGGGCACCCATTCGGTAATTACTTCTACAGGGTCTCTGAATTCATAATTTACTACATATACTTTTTTTGTCTTATAAGCGGTTTCCGGAGTAGCCAAACCAATAAATCCAACTTTTACCCCTTCTTTTTCAATGATTACAAATGGTTCTGCCCAATCAACCGGTTTATTTGTTCTTATATCATAAATATTGGTACAGACAAAAGTAAGTTCGCCTTCTTCAGCCCATTTAGTAATTTTATCGATTCCCCAGTCAAATTCGTGGTTACCCACTGCAGATAACTCCAAGCCCATCTCTTTAAAGACTGCTGATACCGGTTCACCATATAAGAGATTAGACATAGCGCTACCTTGATAATTATCACCGGCAGAAACAATAATTGTTCCCTCCGGGTTCTTTGCCTTTTCAGTCTTTATAGCATCTACAAGTTTTGCTGCTCCCACATTACTACCCGCAGGGGTAAGAGAACCATGATAGTCATTAATTGTTAAAATTGTAATCTCTTTTTCGGCAGCTAAAACAAAGGAAATAGAACCTAAAACCAATAAGAAAGCTAACGAAAAAATGATTAATCTTTTGCTTAATTTGAATCTTAGCATATTATTTATTATCCCTCCTTAAATATTTTTTAATTAATCTTCTAACTAATCAAATCCTCACTAAACTTAGATCTTGAGTAATTACGCTAAACAA
This sequence comes from Candidatus Sediminicultor secundus, assembly GCA_002849045.2. The sequence goes on along the minus strand of NCRO01000327.1, from coordinate 1,527 downwards.
ATCACCTCCCTCTTCTTTTCAAATGCTTAAACTCGCAGCTATTATATTTTTTCTTGTATCCTTTAACTTAAAATTAATCTCTTTTCTAATTTCTACATCTGCCTTATAATAATCCTTCTTTTTTATAAAAATTCTTTTAAATAAATCAAATTATTTTTTGCTTATTATTTTTTCGTCCTTTACTATAAAATTTAGTTAATTAATTTTTTTGTAACAGGCCACTATCTCTCCAAAATAAAAAGTATGATAGTTATTATCTGCATAAAAATCTTCCTTATATTCTTTACACAAAAAATCGGGATTTATTTCACTTTTACAAACAATTTTACATTCGTAATGAAATCCTGATATGTTAAGAATAGGAGTGTCTACTTTTTGTGCTGGAACAATGGTTAAATTACATTCTTTGAATTTATCAAAATCTCGACCGGATTTAGTACCACAAAAATTTAAGACTTCCTTCAAGTCATCAGTTGGGATACTAACCGTAAAACTGGAGGCCTTTTCGATAATATGACGGGTAAAGCGGCTCTCCCTAACCATAAGTGTCATTATCGGTTTTCTCCACATATATCCGATAGCAGCCCAACCTATAGTCATAACGTTTATTTTTTCGCCACCTTTAGATTTAGCTACCAGGAATGCACCTTTAGATTTTATCTGTTGCATAACTTCTTCGGCAACAGATAAATAATTAACATTTTTCATTTTAATTTGTCTCCTCAAAGACACAATAATAATATTGTCTTATTTTCCCTATTCAACTTCCTTTAATTTCTCTACCATTTTTACAAAATCATCTATCCATTCCGCAGCAAAGTTTACACCTTTAGGAGTGGGAATGTACTCATCTCCGTCTTTCACTTTTACATATTGCCTTAAATCAACTCTCTCTACTCCCCGAAACTCACCGATAGATAAAACTAATCTTTTGTCATCGGTAACATCTAATTGCCCAATCTGCTTCATTTAATATTTCTCCTTTCTTCTACTTTATATAATACATTATTTATTATATTATCTTCCCAACGCAATACTCGATACGCGGTACCTTATCTTCTGTATTCTTTCTTCTCTTTCCTAAACCAGCTAACCAGGTAACTAATTATCTACGCTAAACTACGATATACGAAATACGATATACGCGATACTAATTCATTCTCCGACAAAAGTCTTCACCCAATCAGGCTGATTCGGTCTTTCTCTCCTTTCTCCCATCTCCTGCCATTTTTCATCGGTCAACCTATCTTCCATGGGATGTTTAAATTCGTAATAAGAAAAAACAGCTCCCCGACATATTCTCACTCCCCGGGCAAAATCTATTATAACATAGATATTAAATGGCGAGCCAACTCCCTCCTCTAAAACTTGTCCGGTATTTACATCAGTATGGACATCTGCCACAATTTCCATCTTTTCATCAGTATCAGAGATTATTTTTTCCAAAATTTCTGAGGGAAACTCTTTCAAAGATGTAAGCTTACTTCCGATATTCCAAATAAGTTCGTATTCCTCATTACTTAAGGG
>NCRO01000326.1 GCA_002849045.2 Candidatus Sediminicultor secundus | reverse complement strand
TCCGAAAGGACAGGACACAAAGTTATGGGTCTAAATCACGTTAGTGATATGACTGCCAAACTACCAACATTTTATTTTAAAAAGTTGGTAGTTTTTTATTTTTATTCATCAATGCATATTTTGTTTAATCTTATATTTATTGAGAGGAATAAGGGCAGGAAAAACAATGAAAATAAAGAGAAAATTTCTCATAATCATTTTATCACTATTGATAGTGGCAGGGATGTGTTCTATTTTAGTTAGCAGAAATATTGCTACTAAGATTATCAAACAACAAACTACTGATAATCTAATTAACATTGCCCGTCTCAGAGCAGAACATATGAAAACTTTCCTCAATTTAGAAAAAGAAACAGTTAAACAATTATCAGCGAGCGTGGTTATCGAGGAACTTCTTTTATCGGAAAAAGAAGAAGAGAATTACTTTCAAAAACTTGATAAAGTTTCGATAAGGTTAAAATATACTGCTCAAATAGGAGAATATACTTATGATGTTTTTATCTTGGATGCAAAAGGCACTATTATTGCCTCCAGTGATGAAGAAGACATAGGGAAAGAAAAAAGTTATGACCCTTACTATTTAAGAGGAAAAGAAGGAGCCTTTATTAAGGATATTTATATCTCTTCTAACAAGCAAAGAATAACTATAGCTTTTTCAGCTCCTATTTTAGCTAAAGAAGATAATAGATTTTTAGGAGTAGTAGTGCTCAGGATATCTCCTGAAGCATTATTCCAGATAGTCACAGATTATATCAGCTTAGATAAAACCGTAGAAATCTACCTGGTAAATAAAGATGGCTATATGATTACCCCCTCCCGCTTTATTGATGATGTTATTCTCAAGCAGAAAGTTGACCTAAAACATATAAAAACACCAAGTCCAACTGAACCTTCCGATACCCTGCTAAAAGAAGAGATATCTATAATTGAGGATTACCGAGGAATAGAAGTCTTAAGCATGCATACCCATATCCCGGAGATGGGCTGGTGCTTAATAGCTGGGATAGATGTCAAAGAAGCCTTTGCCCCGGTTACCCAGATGACCAACATCCTTATTTTTATATTTGCCATCATCCTATTTATCAGCTTATTTGTCTCCATTTTTGTCTCAAATTCCGTTACCAGTCCGATTAGAAAGTTGTATAAGAGTACTGAAGAGATAATTAAAGGTAACTTAAATTATAAAGTTAGTACTACCTACTCTGATGAAGTAGGACAATTATCCCGAGCGTTCGACAAGATGACTGCAAATTTGAAAAAATCAAGAGAAGAGCTGGAAGACCACAACAGAAATCTGGAGAAAAAGGTAGAAAAAAGAACCAGGGTGTCTTAATGAATAAGTGATAATGATTATCCATAAGACAATAAACATAACAGATAATCGAGTATTTGATTAGCGTTTCCTTCAATTTTTCTAAAAATACTTTTTTATCTTGATCGGAATAGAATATCTTCTCTCTCCGATTGCCTCGAGCTGTAATATGATAAAAAGCATTTTCAAAAGATAATCTTAAAGGTCTAACCATATTAAAATGTTAGCACTTAAATAAAGTTATGTCAAATGTTGAGACCTGACCCCTTTATTTCCCCTAAAATATGATAAAAGAAAACGTCCCCTTGTATTTTTACAGTGAGCAGAGCAATTAAAAGAATCGAGGGAGAAGATAAAGAGTGATATTTCAAGACCCCTTAATACATAAAAAAGGACTTAATTATAAATGAAGCAAAATAAATTAAAGAAATTTGAATTGATTTATGACTATAAGGATAACGATGATTTAAGAGAAAGTTTTAACGAATTATCCAAAGAAGTATTTGGCATAGATTTTGAATTATTTTATAAAAGTGGTGCGTGGAATGACAGATATGTTTGTTATTCCTATGTTTACAAAGGTAAAGTGGTTTCTAACGTATCTATAAATAAGTTAGATATGATAATAAATAACAAGAAGGTTAAAGCACTTCAGATTGGTACTGTTATGACACATCCTGATTTTAGAGGTAATGGGTTAGCGGGTAAGTTAACGATGTATGTTCTTGAAAAATATGAAGGACAATATCAAATTATTTATCTATTCGCAAATAAAAGCGTACTGAATTTTTATCCAAAATATGGATTTAAACCACTAAAGCAAAGTCAATTCACATGGGATATTGATATTGAAATAAATGCGAATGATAATATCAAAAAATTAGATGTGAAAAATGATCAAGATCTAGAATCAATAAAGCGTTTAGCAATAGACCGAAGAGCACTTTCTACTATTTTTTCAGTAGAGAATGCACAACATTTATTATTATTTTATTGCTTATATGTGTTTACTGAATCTATTTATTATATAGAAGAATTAGATACTATAGTAATATATGAAAAAAGCAAGGGCGTTATTGATATTTATGATATTGTAAGCCCAGAAGCAGTTGATTTTAAAAGAATAGTTTCAATTATTTCAACAAGAAATGAAAGTAAAGTTATTTTTCATTTTACGCCTACATTTAAAGAAATCGAAATTGAAAAAATTCCATATGATGGTTCCGATGATATGTTGTTTATAAAGAGTAAAAAAATATATATACCAGAGAATATTTTTCAACCAATTACGGCACATGCTTAAATAAAGTTAATCCAAATGGGTCAAGCGACTACATCACATAACATCGCGTCTGGGGTTTCGCTCCTTGCGTCGCTACACCCAAATGTGCTCGCTAACCGAGTCGGTATTATCAAAACTAAGATAAGAGCTATCTAAATTTTGATAATACCTGTAAGCTCGCACACTTCCCAGAAGTAAAACATTAGACGATACCCCTTGAAAGAAGGAGGTTGCTGACGATAAATTTGAAACATATGAAAGAAATTGCTATAAAAAGATTTGACCCCAAGTTTTTTCCCGGGAATCTATCTTCTCTTTCCATCTAAATACTATTCATTAACAACTAATACACTTCGTAACTATTTTTTTAAAAAAGAAGGATTTTTTAAAACTTTTGTCGTATTAGTATTAGAGTGTAGAAAAATTGAAAAAGACTAATTGTTTTGACCGCTGGTGGTGATTCAATAAGGTAAATATATATTCTTGAAGAGTGACAAAGAACCGTCCCCTGACACATATATTGGTGTGTATTATACTACAGTGAGCAGAGTGATTAAAAAAACCGATGGGGAAGATGAAAAGTAATATTGCAAGACTTGACCCCTTAATATTTTGCTTTTGGAAGTAAGCAATGAAAGAATTTCTATTATAGAGATACATTAGGAGGTTTAAGGGATGTCTAAATATATTTCAGATGTGCATAAGATAGCAAAGATATTTACAGATTATTGTAATAGTAAAGGCTACCAGGTAAAGCCATCTAAAGAATCAAACAACCTAAGAATTGATATGTCAAACTTATCTGAAAGAACAATAGTTATGATATATAATACAGGTACGGTGGTAGTTCAAGGTAAACAAAACTTATTAAGAGAAGAAATGGAGAATTTAAAGAAAGAATTTGAAACCAATCCGAAATCATTTTTTGGAGCTGAGGCACGGGAGATTAAATCATGTGCAACACGCTATGATATTATGCTAACCGATCTTAGAACAAAAATAAAAGAATCTTTAAGCGCTCTTGAAGCTAGGGTGGAAATTGCTAAAAACCCAAAACCCGCTATCGAATATAGTGCTAAAATTATAAGAAATAGTTCTTCTTTAACTTTGACGCAGTTCAATAACGGCACTTTATTACTTCAAGGTAAAACGGATAACCTTTTTGATAATAGTTGTGACTTGATAGAAAAAATTGCCAATCCATCAGATATGGAAGTGATAACCAGATTTATTTCAGATGACGAAGAGAATTTAAAAATTTTTACCGAAAGATACACTCCTGAACTTATAATTACAGCTGAAGACAATGTAAAGGAAAAAATAGGGGATGTCTATGATTATCTTAAGCCTTACGATCAAAAATGGTTTGTAGCCTCAGAATGCCTTTGTTTAACAAAAATTCCTCTACCTGAGTTTTCCGCTTTAGTGATGCCTGCTTCTAAAGCCTTTGAAGGTTTTGTAAAAAAGCTTCTTGTTGGGATAGATCTTTTTGAGATAAACTATTTTAAAACAAAAAATGCAAATTTTTCTGCTCTTTGTGATATCAACCATTCAAAAAGAAAACTTATTTGCAATAAAGATAAGCACGCAGATACAATGCTTAGAAACATTGATAGATGTGTCAAGATGTACAGACACTTTATGATGCATAGTGACGAGAGTAAAATTACCAAAGTTGATTCGCAAAAGGAGGCAGAGGAAAAGGTTAACAGGATATTTGCAGATACAAAAGAAATATTTAACTATTTTAATGACCTTTATTCTTTGCTCCCAAAATAAGGAATGAGTTACATGGAATATGGAAATAAACCTATTGAAGAATATAAACATGTAAGGTCAATTCTGAGTATTAATCATATCAATGTCTCCGATTATCAATTGATTGATTACGGTTTACAGTTTACCGTATCTATTCTTGGCTGGTCAGGGGTAATTAGAATCTATCAGAACAAAAAAGGTGTT
>NCRO01000325.1 GCA_002849045.2 Candidatus Sediminicultor secundus | reverse complement strand
GTGGTTTATAATGATAAGATTTCCTTTGAGTTTAGCACAAGAAGCAATCTCCTCAACAATATCTCTGCTTTCATCAGTGGAGCCATCATTGATCACCAGCAGGTCTTCTGTTGAGTATTTTCTTACTTCTCTTAAAACATTAAAAATATGTTTTTGTTCATTATAGATGGGTTTACTTGGCGGTCTGGCGCTCTTCTTATATGGGATGCAAATTACCAGTGAAGGCCTGAAGAATACCTTCGGGAATAAACTAAAGCAGATCCTAAGCACCCTATCCAAGAATAAATTAATCGCTTTATTCACCGGCATTGTCCTTACTTTTACTATTCAGAGCAGTACTGCAGCTTCTACTTTATTGGTAAGTCTGGTAAATACCGGGATTATGAGCTTAAGTCAGACTATCAGTATTTTGCTGGGAACCAGTATGGGAACAACTCTTGCTACCCAGATAATCGCCTTTAGGGTATCTGACTATGCCCTCTTAATAATTGTCCTTGGCTTTGGCCTAAAGCTTTTGGGAAAAAAGAGAAAACAGAGATTTATAGGCAATATATTATTAGGCATAGGTTTTATTTTTTTAGGTATGAAGGTGATGTCAGAGTCAGTCGTTCCTCTCAAAGACCATGCCCTTTTCAAAGAAACATTGACCAATTTAGAACACATACCTTTATTAGCCTTACTCGCCTCTGCCTTATTTACCGGTCTAATACAAAGCAGTACCGCTACTATGGGTTTAACCATTTCTCTGGCTATGCAGGGTTTGATATCGCTAAACCTGGCAGTACCTATAATCCTGGGCTCGCATTTAGGCTCTTGCTCTACCGTCCTTTTTGCCGGTATTGGGGCTTCCGGGAGTGCAAAAAGAGTGACTTTAGCTAACTTACTGTTTAAATTAGGAGGGGTTATCGTATTTTTCTTATTAACTCCCTCTGTAATTCTTCTGGTACAGAAGTCCTCGGTAAACTTACCCCGACAAATTGCTAATGCTCATGCCTTAATCATTGTAGGCAATGCCTTAATTTTTCTTCCTTTTACTGAATGGTTTGCCACATTTTTAGAAAAAATTATTCCTAAAACCGAAGAGGTGGAGTCCTTGCAAAAACCTAAATTTTTAGATCCGGGAACCCTTGGAACCCCGGAGATTGCCTTCTATCTTGCCAGTAAAGAGGTATTGCGAATTTCTAATGCTGTAGAAGAGATGGTATTAGGTATTATGCAAGTATTCATCGCTAATGATGAAAAACTGCTGGACAAGATAAGCGCACAAGACATGATTGTGGATAATCTCTCTCGAGAGGTAACCAAATATTTAACCAAGATAAGTTTTGAAACTCTCTCTGAGGAACATTCTAAAGAAGTATTTAGATTGTTGTACATTGTCGATGACCTGGAACATATCGGAGATTTAGTAGATAAAAATCTGATTCCTTTGGTGGAAAAAAAGATAGACCACAGTCTGATATTTTCTGAAAAAGGGGTAGAAGAGATTAAAAATATGCATCAAGATATTTACAACAACCTTCGAAATGCTATCGGGGCTTTTGCTCTCCAGGACCAGAGAATGGCTCAAAAAGTAATCGACCAGAAAGAGTACATCGATTCCTTGGAAATAACTTTACGCAAGACTCATATCAACCGATTAAATGTGGGGATAGAACTTTCCCAAAAGACCAGCGGGCTTCATTTGGATCTAATCAATATCCTTAAAAGAATAAATGATCACTCCTTTTCTATTGCCCGGGCAGTAGCGGGAGAGATATAATTAGTCGTTAGTGAATAAATCTAGCGTATAGCGTAGAGCGCTTAGCGTATAGTTATAGCGAAAAGCGCAAAACGCAAAACGTAAAGCTAAATACGTATCTCGTATATCGTGAATCGTATCTCGTAAATAAGATAGAAGCCAGGAGGCAGAATACAGTATTCAGAATCATTTTAGATTAAAAGGTTATCTTATTTGTTAAGTTATT
>NCRO01000324.1 GCA_002849045.2 Candidatus Sediminicultor secundus | reverse complement strand
GCAGAGAAAATATCGGTTGCCGATTCAGAAGACAAGCCTAATCCTCCTGCCACAGGAACTCGAATAGATACTCCGGATTTTGAAGTGGTTCCTTTTTTTACTTCAGAAAAAACAATTTCTCCTGTTGTAACATTTATCGCCCTTATTGTTACGGTAACTGAAGCAGATGATTTTTTTAGACTTAATGGTCCTATTTTAATTCCTCCCGATTTCTTGTAAATTATGCTGGTTACACTTCCTGTAACTATTAAATCTACACCGAGCATTTTCCCAATTTTAACTGCGGTAGAAGGGTCAACTCTTCCGGAATAAGCTTGAAAATCTTGTTCTTTCAAGATAGCGTCTAACTTAACCCTTTCGAATACCCGAAAGCTCCCAGCCTTTA
>NCRO01000032.1 GCA_002849045.2 Candidatus Sediminicultor secundus | reverse complement strand
GAACAGACTGTTTGGGTTCGGCGAAATAACTTGTTTGCTGCGTGCAGGCATAAGGTGGCACCAGGACCTCGGTTAGGAGTCCATTGGGAACTATCTCCATGATCTCGTAAAATATTTATAAAATCTTTAGTAGTCAATCTCTTCTTCCTCTGTGAAAGCAAAGCTCGGGAACGCTTCTCCCGTTCCACGCCCTTAGCGGCCCAGGTCATAAATTTAGCGGAATAACATTTTCGAAAATTAAAATCTTCTCTTTTTTTGCAGTAACCTTTTTTAATTGCATTATCTATCAATTCTTCAGAGCAAGAATCGTACTCTTTCTGTAAAGATATTATATTAGATATACTCCAAATTTTCTTAATTTTTTTCCAGGCCCACCAAGTTTTTACAGTCTCTAATACATAGGCCTCTTTCTTATCGATAATTAAAAAACTATTCATATATTTTGACTTAAATCGATAACCGCAATTACCTCCCTGTCCATGCTTTTCCAATAATTCAATAATAACTTCCAATGCCTGCCGGGCAGTTCGGCTTCTTTCGAGGGCTAAGCGAACCAAATCCATACCGGTTAGACCTATCTTATCCGGCTTTTCTCTGGTAAATATTGCTTCATTACCAATAACCACTCCATATTCATTAGCTCCCATCTCTGCACCAAACATCCAGAAAGGTTGACAGAGCAATACCCGGGCGGTTTCTGAAACCTGGGGGATAGTTAAATAGGCACATTGAACATTTTCGTTTAAATCATGTTTCTCTCGGGGGATTATAAGGATATTTTGGGCTTCATCTGGTTCTCGATCACTATTCTTCCCAAAAAGAGTAAACCCTTCTTCGGTAGCAGAACCTAAAGCTACTATAGTATCACACATAATTACACTCCCTTTCTATTTAGAACGTTGATGAAGAGAGTAAATAAATTAGTCGTTAGTGAATAGTGAATAGTCGCTAGTATATCGTATTGCGTATGGTGGCACTCAATAATACTTGAGTGCCACTCGTTAAGAAAATTAGAATTCAGGTGTAGGGGCACAATGGATTGTGCCCTTCCTGTTTTATTGTCTTTGATTACCTTTGGGCACGATGCATCGTGTCCCTACATTATTGCGGGTTCGATGAATCGAACCCCTACCTTAGGAAATAGACAGGCGAGACGCCTGTCCTAAGAGAAGATTGGTAGATTGATTTTTCATCTTTTGCATTTGTATTATTCCTTCCCGCATATTCCGTCCACTCCTTTACGCTCTACACTGTACGCTCTACGCTATTTATATTCTGACTACTGGCTTCTGTCTCCTGTTATCTTAACTAGTTAACTAACTAACGAATCAAAAAATTAATTGCATTTAAACTTTTCTCTTATTTTTTCTTTCTTACATTTAGTAATATTTTTCAAATCCTGTTCCGGTAATTTTAATCCATTCTTTAAGCTCTGAATTATTCTATTATTTTCTGTTCCAGGATTTACTGCATAGATAATCCACTTGCCTTCTCGTCGATTAACCACAAGACCTGCTTCTTTTAAAATCCTAACACTGTGTGAAATTCTTGATTGTTCCATATTTAATATATTTACCAATTCACAAACACACAATTCATCTTGCAGTAGAAGCAAATAAATACGTAGACGAGTTTCATCGGATAAGGCTTTAAACATCTTTATAGCCGCTTCCATTATTTTATTCTCCTTTATATATGATGATATCATATTATTGCTTTAAAAATATTTATCCTCTGCGCCATATTTTTTCTATAATTTATAATTTTTACTAATCTTAGCGAAATAATTTGCTATTTATTAATTACAATAGGGAGAACAACAGTTAAATAAATATATTCTTTTATTCCCCCTTCCTCTATTTTATCTGAGACTTTATCCCTTAATAATATTATTTGCAGATTTTCTTTTTCTCCTGAGTTTAACTCAATTTCGGATTTTAAAGGAATGAGGTAATCGGCTGAAGCCTTTATAGAAATGATTTTTATTCTCTCTTCTCCTGAATTTGCCAGAACAAACCTTCCTATAATTTTACCTTCGGAATCAGTTGTTAAATTAAAACTTGTTCCTACCGGAGAAATACTTACTGCGGGGGCAGGTTTTTCTTTTATGTAACCATCAACACGCAGTGAAAAAGCCTTTCTCTTGGGGTCATTACAGTATATCCGCACACTTTCCTTTACTTCACCTAACTCATGTTGGCTGGAATCATAGATAAAAGTTACTTCCCGTTTTTCTCCCGGAAGAATTGTTAAGGGTATTTCTGTATCATATTGGATATATTCAGAGACATCTGTCTTATCAATTATTAGATCCAGCTCTCCTTTATTTTCAATAGTAAAGATAAAAGTAGGCAAATCCCCTTGGGAAATTAATCCTAAATCCCATTGGGAATTAGAAAGGAAAGCCTTGGGAGAGGGGATGGGTTCTACTTCGGCAATAATTGTAACTTTGGCCTTGGGGAGCTGGGGGTCGTTAGATTCGATATAGATATCTTTTTTTAACCAGACCGTTATAGCCGGTGGGATTGAAGGTGACCTTTAGTTCAGCTGACTTTCCCAGCTGTATATTATCAGAGGAGAGCATGGTGGCGGCACAGCCGCAGGAGGAGCGTATTCGGCTGATAACCAGTTCTTCTCTTCCTGTATTTTTTATGGTAAAGCTATGAACGGGCCTTTCGTCTTCTTTTATCTTTCCAAAATCCCATTCTTCTTCAGAAATAGAAATTGTGGGTGACTGAGGAGACTTGTTTTGAATATTATAAAATATTAAAAAAGCTCCTATTATAACTACTATACTTATCAAGATAATAAAAATTTTATTTTTACGAACCATGACATTCTCCTTTCCTATATATTAATTAATTCACCAATTAACCGGTTGACCGATTCCCCGATTGGCCAATTTGCCAATTAAATTAGTCGTTAGTGAATAGTAATTCGTATCGAGTATCGCGAATGGTGGCACTCAATAATACTTGAGTGCCACCCGTTAAGAAAACTAAGATTCAGGTGTAGGGGCACAATGAATTGTGCCCTTCCTGTTTTATTGTCTTTTGATTACCCTGGGCACGATGCATCGTGCCCCTACAACACATTACAAATTAATATTCACTTTCGACTAGTTTATTATTAGTAAAAAATTCCGCTGTAGAGCAGCAACCCGACTAATCCGAAAAATAGCAGGGCCATTGCCATCTTGATTTTCCCAAAATTCTTTTCGGTAAGTACAGCCCACTGTGCCGAAGTAGTCCCCCAGTAAGTAAAAGAAAAGACCAGGACTAAAGGCACTACAAACATCAGATTATAGAATAAGAGATAGAATAAAGCATTAACCTTTAAATCGGGGATAGTGCTGATAAACATGATAGTAGGAAGATAAATCTGACCAGTACAGGCTAACTCCAAAAGAGAAACTATAAAGCCAGTTACCACAGCCATTAAAATATAATTACTCAATCTCACATTTTTACGAATAGTAGAATGGATCATATTCTTCAAAAATGAGGGTAATTGTAGTTTAGCATCTTTGGTGGTCCCTTTTTTCTTGAATTGGAGATAGTCATATAGGCTAACCACCCCTAAAATTAAGACAAGGGCGGCAGTAACCAGAATGAATATCTTTCGGACTAAGGGTAAAAAAGATAAAGAAGTAATCATCTTTAAGGCCCCGGTTCCGATTAAGAAGTAGGTCAGAAAGACGGACAGGGTAAATATTCCTCCTACCCAGAGAATATCTCTTCCTTTTCGGTTAATCAAGGCAAGATAAGAAATAAAGAAAATAATGGTAGCAAAGGCACAGGGATTTATACCATCGATCAGTCCACTCACTGCTACTGCTGCCAGGCCAAAGGACTGAAAGCGATCTACTAATCTTTCTTGAACAGTAAGGTCTTTTTTCTTAACTTTCTCCCAGGGAGGAGCGGTATTGGTAGTCATACTTTTTTGAATAAGTTTTTCTAAATTATCATAAGTAATATCATCTCTAAAAAGGTAATCATCTCCTAAAAATATAACCGGAACTAAAAGCCTTTCCTCTTCGGGCATCTGATATAATTCGCCTAATGCTTCGGCTAATTCTACATTCTCAGACAAAGATATATCAAAACTTTTTAAGATTAAATTTTCAGGATATTTTGCGGAAATATCTTTTAATACAATCTTGGCTTTATCACAATCATGACACCCTGGTTCAAAAAAATAAGCTAAGTAAACCGGATAATTAACCGAACTGGGAGTGCTGGCGGCAAAAGAATTAATTGCGTAAAGAAAAGAGAATTGGCTTACAAAAATTACGAAAAACAATGAAAGCAAAATAAAAGTTAAAGCAAAATAAAACTTTTTTCGGCTTGCATCAGTTAATTTATTATTTATTGATTTACCTTTCATTATAATTCTTCCCACCAACTATATTAAAATAACTAAAGGCAGGGCATATACACAATGTGTGGTAAATAATTTTATAATAATTTTGGATTTATCTATCTCATCCTCTTTTATTCTTCTGGTTCCCGCGGGCACGATGCATCGTGCCTCTACATTGCTATTTTATTTATTTTTTGGGTTGTAAGTTATAGTATACAATACAACATTAAAATTTCAAAATTTGCAATTGGAATTTCATCTGGTTTATACTTACTTATACTTCTCCGTTTTTTAATAACTTCTACTAATTCCATTATTATTGCTTATTGCTTCCTTCTTTAATAATAACCCACAGGCATTACATGTAAGGGGATATGTTGATCGGGAAGGTTTAATGCTTGGGAAATATCTTCCTCATAAAATGCTCCGATTACTACCGTTCCTAACCCTAATGATTCAGCCTGCAGGTAAACATTTTGCCCTACATGGCCTGCTTCCATATGGGCATAATAAATACCTTTTTTACCATAACGATTAGTAATTCTTGAAAATTCAGCAGTAATAATCAAAGATACTGGGGCATCTTCAATAAACCTTTGTCTTAAACAAGCTCGAGCCAACTCTCTTCTCCTGTCTCCTTCTAATATAATAGTTAAAAAATGATGATGGGGGCTATAATGATAAACTCCGGCTTTCAAATTTTCTACCTTATCCTTCCCTACAACAAGATAAATATCTAAAGGATAAGTAGCGCCAGCAGAGGGGGCAGTCCTGAAACCTATTCTTTTTTCAGTAATTCCTTGGGCCGACCATAAAAGTTGCGAGACCTGTTCCATAGTTAAAGAATAATCTTTAAATACTCTTCTTGATCTCCTTCTGGCCAAAGCTTCTTCCACTGACATTTT
>NCRO01000323.1 GCA_002849045.2 Candidatus Sediminicultor secundus | reverse complement strand
AGTCAGTGTTGCGGCATTTACAGCCTTAATTTTCTTTTGAACCAGGCAAGCGGTAGCCGGGAAAACCATATCCGGAGAATTGGTAGCAACAATTATTAAATCAATCTCCCCGGGTTTAATATTTGAGTCTTCTAACGCTTTCAAAGCTGCCTTTGCCGCTACATCTGAGGTAGCTTCATTATCTTCAGCTATACGGCGTTCAGAGATGCCAGTTCTGGTGATAATCCATTCGTGATTTGTATCAACTATTTTTTCCAAATCTTCATTGGTTAGAACTTTTGTGGGAACATAATAACCTGTTCCAATTATTTTAACATTTTGTATATTTTTCATTAATTAATATTTTTTCCTTCTTGTCAGTTAATCATTTTCTTTGTATTTATATCTCTTTAAAGTGCTCAACTAGGTTAGCATCTATAAATTTGCTGGTATTGAGTATGGCATTTTTAAAAGTTTTTCCTTTAGACCGTCCATGACATATAAAGCATAATCCGTTTACACCTAACAGGGGAGATCCGCCATATTCTGTATAATCGGTAATTTTTACCAATTTCATAAACTTTTCCTTTAGTTTATCCATTTCTTGATTTTGAGGAAGTCGGCTTATTACCTTACTATTAACCTCAGTTAAAAGAAATTTTGCTAATCCTTCAGAAGATTGGGATGCAGTGATAA
>NCRO01000322.1 GCA_002849045.2 Candidatus Sediminicultor secundus | reverse complement strand
CCTTCTTTTACCGCTTCATCACGAGCTATCATAACCGAAGCAGTCGTGGTATTCCCTTACTTATTTAAATTTACAAAAACTTTATCTTTTTTTATTTTCAAAACTCTTGTCAGGGCGGAAATAATTCGAATATTAGCTTGGTGTGCGATAAAACAATCTACATCTTCTACCGAAAGATTACATTTCCCCAAAGTTTTTACAGTTGTCCTTTTCATGTGTTTAACCGCTTCTTTAAATACTTCATTTCCTTTCATCTTAACATAATGCATTTTCTTTTCTACGGTTTCATGAGAAGCAGGGTTCTTGGAAAGCCCGGCTGGTAACATAATCAAATCATTGTTTGCCCCATCCCCTATCAAACAACCAGAAAGAATTCCTTTCTCTTGGTCGGCTTTTAAAATAGCCGCACCTGCTCCATCACCAAAAAGAACACAAGTATTTCTATCAGTCCAGTCAACAAATTTTGAAAGAGTTTCAGCCCCAATTATTAAGGCATTATCATAAAAACCGGTAGCAATATACTGCCAGGCAGTAATTAGGGCATAAACCGAACCGGTGCAGCCTGCTTGCAGATCAAGGGTTGCGGCATTTACAGCCTTAATTTTCTTTTGAACCAGGCAAGCGGTAGCCGGGAAAACCATATCTGGAGAATTGGTAGCAACAATTATTAAATCAATCTCCCCGGGTTTAATATTTGAATCTTCTAACGCTTTCAAAGCTGC
>NCRO01000321.1 GCA_002849045.2 Candidatus Sediminicultor secundus | reverse complement strand
TACGGATGCAGCTTGCTGGCTCTTTACAGGGAATTATTGCCCAAACTTTATTGCCTACTTTAGATGATGCCGGCAGAGTTGCTGCCTTAGAAATAATGATAGCTAACCCGGCAATTAGAAATCTGATAAGAGAAGGAAAAACTCATCAAATTCCTTCTACTATACAGATTAGCAAAAAAGATGGCATGCAAAGCTTGGATCAGTCATTGAAAGATTTAGTTATGGAAGACAAAATTAGCCGTGAAGATGCCCTAAAAAAAGCTATTGATAAAAAAGCATTTATGGAACACCATTATAGTTATTAAATTAGATATTTAAAAAAAAGGGTCTTCACATTTGACATAATCCAATTTTAATATTGTTATGTCAAATGTGAAGACCTGACCCCTTAGATTACCGACCCCTTAGATTACTTAGATTAGAAAAAAGGAGAGGAAAATATTGTTTATTAAGGTTCCCAAAGGGACACAGGACATTTTACCTGAGGATATTTCGAAATGGTATTATGTTGAAGGTGTGATAAAAGAGATACTGAATAAATATGGATATAAAGAAATAAGAACTCCGTTCTTTGAATATACTGATCTTTTTGTTCGAGGAATAGGTGAATCTACTGATATAGTGACTAAAGAAATGTTTACTTTTCCCGACAGAAAAGGGAGAAGCCTTACTTTACGGCCTGAAGGAACTGCACCGGTGGTTAGAGCTTATTTGGAAAATAGTATGGAAAGAATTTCTAAAGCAATAAAGTTATTTTATCTTGGTCCCATGTTCAGATGTGAAAAACCACAAGCAGGCAGATTTCGCCAGTTTAATCAATTCGGAATCGAAGTCATTGGAACTAAATCTTCCGCTGCAGATGCTGAAGTTATCCTTACTGTTTTAGATGTTTATAAAAAACTTGGTTTAAAAAGTCTTGAAATATTAATAAATAGCGTGGGCTGTAAAAAATGCAGAGTTGATTATATCCAAAAATTAAAAAAATATCTAAAGGATAAAAAAGGTTTTCTATGTTCCGAATGTAAGGAGAGGTATGACAAAAATCCTTTAAGAGTTTTGGATTGTAAAAAAGATAGCTGCAAAAAAAATATAGAACAAGCTCCGCTTATTATTGAAAATCTCTGCCAGGAATGCGAATCACATTTTTCTGAAGTTAAATCATATCTTGATAATCAAAAAATTGTATTTCATGAAGACCCTCGATTGGTAAGGGGATTAGATTATTATACCAAAACCGCTTTTGAAATTATTTCAGGAGGATTAGGAGCTCAAAATGCTATAGGCGGTGGTGGTAGATATGATGATTTAGTTGAAGAGTTGGGGGGGAAACCAACTCCAGCAGTAGGATTTGCCGCGGGGATAGAGAGAATGATTATTGCTATAGATCAACAAAAGGTCGAATGGCCTGTGGAAAAGAGATTAGATATATTTGTAGCCAAGGTTAATGAAAAGAATAAAGATACAGCTTTTAGATTATTACAAAAAATTAGAAATACTGGCTTATCTGCTGATATGGATTATTCCGGAGGGAGTTTAAAATCACAGATGAGGATAGCTAATAAAATAAGAGCAAGATATACAATAATAGTTGGCGAAGAAGAATTATCTAAAAATATGGTGATTCTCCGTAATATGCAAACCAAAGAACAAAAAGAAGTTCAAATAGATAATCTAATCGATGAATTATCCTCATGTATAGATAGCATGTAGTGTTTAGCGTAAAGTATTTATGTTGTAGGGGCACGATGCATCGTGCCCGCAGAATAAATTAGGTAATAATATGACGAGGGCACAATTCATTGTGCCCCTACAAATAATCATGTGTTAATCTGTATAATCATATTAAGGAGGAATAATGAAAACTATTAGAATAAGCGATGTTAGAAATTATGAAGGAAAAGAGGTAGAAATTAGAGGATGGCTTTACAATAGGCGTTCAAGCGGGAAAATAAAATTCTTAATTGTAAGAGACGGAACAAGTTTTATCCAGACAACCCTCATTAAAAATGAAATGGATGAAAAAATATTTGATAAAGCAGACAACATTAATTACGAATCATCGGTTAAGATAATAGGCATAGTTAGAGAAGAAAAGAGAGCTCCACTGGGATACGAAGTTTTAGTAAAAAATATTGAAGTTGTTAGTATGGCGTCAGATAATTATCCAATTTCTTTAAAAGAACATGGAGTGGGATATCTGATGGACTATCGCCATCTATGGTTAAGGTCGCCTCGGCAAAATGCTATTCTAAAAATAAGAGCAGAGATAATCAAATCTATTCGAGATTTTTTAGACATGAACGGTTTTATTTTGATGGATACACCGATACTTACTCCGGCAGCTTGCGAAGGAACTACTACTTTATTTGAGACCCAATATTTTGACGATAAAGCGTATCTTACACAAAGTGGACAACTTTACAATGAGGCAACTGCTGCGGCTTTTGGAAAAGTATATTGTTTCGGTCCCACCTTTCGAGCAGAGAAGTCTAAAACCAGGAGACATTTAATGGAATTTTGGATGGTAGAACCGGAAGCTGCCTATGTTGAACTTGAAGAAAACAATGAAATACAGGAGAATATGATAACTTATATTGTAAAACAGGTGTTGGAAAAGAAAGAAAATGAATTGAAATTGTTAGAAAGAGATATTTCCAAATTAGAACTTATAAAAGTTCCTTTCCCAAGGATTTCCTATGATGAAGCTATAGATATTTTAAAAAATAATGGTTCTAAAATTGAATGGGGAGATGATTTTGGCGGAGAAGATGAAACTATATTATCTCAAAGATACGAAAAACCGGTCTTTGTTCTTCGTTATCCGATAAAGTGCAAAGCCTTCTACATGGAACCTGATCCCCAAAGACCAGAAGTTGCTTTATGTGCCGATTTATTAGCCTCAGAAGGGTATGGTGAAATTATTGGAGGAGGGCAGCGGATTGACGATTACAATTTATTGGAAAAAAGGATAAAAGAACATAATTTACCCCGGGAAAGCTATGAATGGTATTTAGATTTAAGGAAATACGGGTCAGTCCCTCATTCTGGGTTTGGTCTGGGGATAGAAAGAACTGTTGCCTGGATATGTGGTTTGGATCATATTCGCGAAACTATTCCTTTCCCAAGGATGCTGAATAAAATTTATCCCTAATGTATCGTATAGCGTATTGCGTTAGAACCGAGTAAAAGAAGTATCATATATTGTGTAAAGATTATAAGAATGAGAAGCAAAGGAGAAAGATGGAAGAAGGAATAAAAAGATTTAAAGATTTAAGGATCTGGCAAAAAGGAATAGAAGTTGTTACTGATATTTATACACTAACAAAAAAGTTTCCCAAAGAAGAATTATTTGGCTTAACCTCACAAATTAGACGTTCAGCAATCTCTGTGCCTTCCAATATAGCAGAAGGTTTTAGGAGATATCATAACAAAGAATATAAACAGTTTCTCTATATAGCTTTAGGAAGTTGTGCCGAATTAGAAACTCAAATTGCTATAGCTAGAATGTTAAAATACATAACAGAAGAAAAAGAAACAGAATTAATTGAAAAATTAGATCATCTTTGTAGAATGACTACAAATCTAATCAAGAAGCTTTAACGCGATACGCGATACGCAATACGCTATACGAATAAAGGAGCATAGATGAAAATGACAAAATCAAAAAAATTTATAGAACCTATGGGCTCTTGGAAGAAAACTCATTCTTGTGGAGAGCTTCGAAAAAATGACATTGGAAAAGAAGTAATATTAATGGGCTGGGCTCAGAGCAGAAGAGATCATGGTGGTTTAATCTTTATTGATTTAAGAGACCGCGAAGGGATATCACAAATTGTATTTGACCCAAAAGATTCTTCTGAAGCACATAAAAAAGCCCATATCATTAAAAATGAATATGTGCTTGCAGTTAAAGGGAAAGTTGTTTCTCGTTTAGCTGGTTCAAAAAACCCTAACATGTCTACCGGAGAGATCGAAATCAAAGCCAGGCAGGTAAAAATATTAAACGTTTCTGATACTTTACCTTTTAATATAGATAGCAATATTGAGATAAATGATAATTTGAGATTAAAATATAGATATCTGGATTTGAGACAGTTAAAGATGCAAAAAAATTTGCGATTACGACACCAGGTTTGTATGGAAATTAGAAATTACTTAAACAGTAAGAATTTTTTAGATATAGAAACACCTTTTTTAACTAAGAGTACACCGGAAGGGGCAAGAGATTATATAGTCCCCAGTAGAGTGAATCCAGGTAAATTTTATGCCCTACCTCAATCTCCTCAATTATTTAAACAATTATTAATGGTTGCTGGATTTGAAAAATATTATCAGATAGTAAGGTGTTTTCGTGACGAAGATTTAAGAGCTGACCGAGCACCAGAATTCACTCAGCTTGATATGGAAATGTCATTTGTTGATAGAGACAATATATTTAATTTAGTAGAAGAAATGTTTGCTCATTTATTTAATAAATTGTTTAATATCAAAATAAAAATACCTTTTATAAAAATGGATTATCAACAAGCAATTTCCATATATGGGACAGATAAACCAGACTTAAGATTTGGAATGGAGATAATAAATTTCACTGAAATATTTAGTAAAAGTTCTTTTAAAGTATTTGAAGAAGTAATTAAAAACAAAGGGGAAATATGCGCCATTAAAGTTGAAAATAATAAAGAATATTCCCGAAAAAAACTCGATGAATTACAATTATTTATTACTTCATTTGGTGCAAAAGGCCTGTCCTATATAAAAATTAAAGAAGGAAAAGATTTTCAATCTTCCATATCCAAGTTTATTTCTCCCGAAGAGATAGAAAAAGTTAAACTTAAAACTAATGCTAACCCGGGAGACCTTATCTTAATTGTTGCTGACCAGGAGGAAATAGTTTATGAAGTATTAGGAAATTTAAGATTAAAATTAGCTAATGATTTAAACCTTATTAATCAGGATAAAAAGGAATTTAATTTTCTCTGGGTTACAAATTTCCCTTTGTTAGAAAATAATCCGGAGGAAAAAAGATATGAAGCAGTTCATCATCCTTTTACAGCCCCTCTGGACGAAGATATTAAATTATTGGAAACCAATCCCTTAAAAGTGCGTTCAAAAACATACGATTTAGTGATTAACGGAAACGAAATCGGAAGTGGGAGCATCAGAATACACAATACAGACCTTCAAAAAATAATTTTTAAATTATTAGGGATAGATAATAAAAAAGCTGAACAAAAATTTGGATTCTTATTGCGAGCCTTAAAATATGGAGCACCACCACATGGAGGAATTGCCTTTGGTTTGGATAGATTGGTTATGCTTTTAGCCGGAGCTTCCTCAATTAGAGAAGTAATCGCCTTCCCCAAGACTCAAAAGGCAACCTGTTTGTTAACAAATGCACCATCTGGAGTAGATCAAAAACAATTAAAGGAACTTTATATTAAATTAGATTTACCGCTGTGAAAATGTAGAGCGTATAGCGTAAAGCGTATAGAAATATAGTATCGCGTATCGAGTATCGCGTCGCGTTAAGAAAATTAGGATTCAGAGGTAGGGGCACGATGCATCGTGCCCAAGGTAAATAAAAGACAAATAAAAGATGAAGGGCACAATTCATTGTGCCCCTACAAATTGGGGAAAACAGATTCCTGCTTCCAAAGGAATGACAGAGGTGTGGGTAACTATCCGCTTTGCGATTTGCATTTTTGGATATATTTACATACATTAGCAATTTCTTAATTTTAAGTTTTGAGCTTTGGTTTTACGCTTTACGCTTTTAATTTTTCGCTTTCTTACTATACGCTAGACGCTCCACGCTATC
Source organism: Candidatus Sediminicultor secundus (assembly GCA_002849045.2). The sequence continues at coordinate 3,285 of NCRO01000321.1, read as the reverse complement.
CGCTATCTTACTATATACTATATACTAAATACTATATATTGTTTCTTAACTCGATACTCGATACTATATACTCGATACTGTTTTGAATATTGAAAGATACAATAAGGTGTGATATTATAAGGACAAAGAAAATATATGAATTACCCTGCTGTGTTCGTGCTGACTAATTAAGTTTTGAACCAACACTTATATAAAAGGGATCGAGCTCTAAATGTTATTTGTATGCCTGAGGTAGGTCTCCTTCAGCTTGAAGTAAGACAAATACCTAACGTTAGCTATTTTAGTTGACGCGGAAACGTAAAACATTTAGGTAGATACCCACCTGTTTGGGGACAGGTATCAAAACCTAAAGCACACGACATAGCGGGGTTTTATAATTTAAGAAAACAATTATATTTTTTTGCTTTTTGTTTTAAATTTATTGTATAGGAATTTCCTTTTTCCGTAGTAGCCCCCGGTTAGTAGATACTCACTTAACAGGGTAAGTCTACTGTAGATAAAATAGTTGTATTTAAGAGCTCTAATTGTGTATCTTGAATTTTGTCTTCCATAACTAAATCTTTCAATGACTGATCCAAGCTTTGCATGCCATCTTTTTTGCTAATCTGTATAGTAGAAGGAATTTGATGAGTTTTTCCTTCTCTTATCAGATTTCTAATTGCCGGGTTAGCTATCATTATTTCTAAGGCAGCAACTCTGCCGGCATCATCTAAAGTAGGCAATAAAGTTTGGGCAATAATTCCCTGTAAAGAGCCAGCAAGCTGCATCCTTACTTGGTTTTGTTGATGAGGAGGGAACACGTCTATTATTCTTTCTACAGTTTCAGCTGCACTGATTGTATGAAGAGTAGAAAATACTAAGTGTCCAGTCTCAGCAGCGGTCAAAGCCATAGAAATTGTCTCGAGGTCTCTCATTTCACCAACTAAGATCACATCCGGATCTTCCCTCAAAGCACTACGCAAAGCAGAGGCAAAGGATTCAGTATGAGAACCTACTTCTCTTTGAGAAACAAGACAATTTATATGTGAATGAATAAACTCTATAGGATCCTCAATAGTAATTATATTAACGTATTTTTTCTTATTTATAATATCTATCAAAGCGGCAATAGTAGTGGACTTTCCACTTCCTGTGGGCCCGGTAACCAATACCAATCCTTTATCCTTTTCGATAAAATCTGAAAGAATCGAAGGTAAACCTAATTCAGAAAGGGTCTTTATTTTCTCAGGTATTAATCTAAAAGCAGCTCCCTCTCCAAGGCGATGTTTAAAAACATTTATCCTGAAACGAGCAACATTATCTAATTCATAAGACAAATCTAATTCACCATATTTTTTAAAATCACTCTTCTGTTTTTCATTTAGAATACTATATATCATTTCATGGGTAATCTCCAAGGTTAATTCCGGTAAACCCATTTTTGCTAATTTTCCATTTATACGCAATACCGGAGGAATTCCTATATTAAGGTGTAAATCAGAAGCATCTTTTTCTTTGGTTATCTTTAATAATTCTTTTATCTCCATTCTAAGCCTCCTATTTATTTTCTGATTAGAGTAAATTATGTTTATTTATGTTACTAATTATCTTTATTACTAAATATTCGATTAATTGTTTCATCAATATTTTTAAAAGACGCCAGGACAAACTTTAGCTTTCTTTTAGTAACCTCTTTAATCATTTCGATAGCTTCTTCATCTGTGGGATCAGCCATAGCAATAACTAATTCATCATTTAAATCCATTATAGGTATTACTTTAAATTTTTTAAGAATATCTTCAGAAATATTTTTTGATAATTGAATATCAATATTGTCGACGTTTACCTGGACATAAGGAAGATTTAATTGTTTCCCCAAAACCCAATTTATTTCATCTTGAGTAACTCTTCCCAGGTCAATTAAAATTTCTCCGATTCTTTTTCCTGTATCTTTTTGAATTTTCAATCCTTCCTCTAATTGCGCTGGGGTAATAATCTTATAATGAATTAAAATTTCTCCTAACTTTTGAGGGTGTTTTTTCTCTTCTTTTTTTTCTTTCATTTTAATATTCCTCCTTTTAGCACATTACTACACTTATTTTATTCACGAATCTATGAACTAAATTTAAATGAATAGATTTCACTCCAATTGATTATATTATTAAAAAATCCCTGATAATACTTTTTTTAAGTATCATCAGGGACGAGAATTGCTCGCGGTGCCACCCTGTTTGAATGGTAATTAATCCATTCCGCTTAACAGCCAATTAACGTGGGCTACCCGATTAAGTTTACTATAATTTTTCAACTTAATTATTTTTTTAGGGGTCTTTCAATTATCTTCTTTTTTAGTTCCTTAAAGAAAGATGATCTACTTTCCTATTTTCTATTTATGAAAAATATTATATTTTAAAATTTAAGTAATTTTATATAATTTTAGTTAAAAAGTCAAGCTCATATATCGTATATCGTGAAGAAAATAAGGGTCAAGAACCAGAATAAAACTCATATTGAATATCGCTTAAAGTTAGATAAGAAAATTACCACATTTTCTTTTTATCTAACTACCACACTAAAGTTTATGCTAACCTCAATAACTTCCGCGGGTTGCCATAAATACTTTTTTGTCTATGGCCTTTTTAATAGCTTCTTCTCGACTGATCTTCCCTTCTGCCAGTAATTCTTTTAAAGATTGGTCTAAACTTATCATACCATCTTTCCTCCCCATTTGAATAGTTGCAGGCATTTGATGAACTTTTTCTTCTCGTATTATATTTCTAATTGCCGGGGTAGCAATCATCAATTCAAGAGCCGGAACTCTTCCCTCCTCATCTATGGTGGGTATTAAAGTTTGGGCAACAATACCTAAAAGAGATTCGGCAACTTGCATTCTAATTTGATTCTGTTGATGTGGAGGAAATACATTTATTATTCTTTCTACAGTTTCGGCTGCACTATTAGTATGAAGAGTGGAAAATACTAAATGCCCGGTTTCAGCTGCAGTTACCGCCATAGAAATGGTTTCAAGGTCCCTCATTTCTCCAACTAATATTACATCAGGGTCTTCTCTTAAGGCACTTCGCAAAGCATAAGCAAAAGAATCTGTATGAATTCCTACTTCTCTCTGGTCTACAATGCAATTTTTATGAGTATGGATGAATTCAATAGGGTCTTCAATAGTTATAACATGATCATATCTTTCTTTATTTATAATGTCTATCAAAGAAGCTAAGGTGGTTGTTTTTCCACTTCCGGTAGGTCAGGTAACCAATACGAAACCATTTGATTTTTTTCAACACTTAGCTA
>NCRO01000320.1 GCA_002849045.2 Candidatus Sediminicultor secundus | reverse complement strand
GATCCTGCCTATAAGGCAATTGGTGAATTGTTAGATGCTATAGATGATTATATTCCTACTCCCGAACGAGACATGGATAAACCTTTCCTTTTATCAGTGGAAGACGTCTTTTCTATCACCGGCAGAGGGACTGTGGCTACCGGTAGATTAGAGAGAGGACTGGTCAAGGTAGGAGACCCGGCCGAGATAGTGGGACTTGCCCCCAAGGTGCGTAAGACTGTAGTCACCGGAGTAGAAATGTTCCGTAAGACCATGGATCAGGCCGAAGCCGGAGATAATATCGGTCTCCTCCTCCGAGGTATAGATAAAAATGATGTAAAAAGAGGCCAGGTAATAGCGGTCCCAGGCAGTATCACCCCTCATACCAAGTTTAAGGGTGAAATCTATGTCTTAACCAAAGAAGAAGGAGGCAGACATACTCCTATCTTCAGTGGTTATCGTCCCCAGTTCTACTTCAGGACTACTGACGTAACCGGGACCGTCACCTTACCCGAAGGGGTAGAGATGGTTATGCCTGGAGATAATGTAACTGTTACTGGTGAACTTATTACTCCTATCGCCATGGAAAAACAGCTCCGCTTTGCTATCCGAGAAGGAGGACGCACTATCAGTGCCGGAGTGGTAAGTGAAGTTGTAAAATAGTCGTTAGTTGTTAGTAGGACTGGCGATTAGAGATAGTATTAGCAAAAAGTAGGGGCGTATA
>NCRO01000319.1 GCA_002849045.2 Candidatus Sediminicultor secundus | reverse complement strand
GAGACAGGGTAATATACCTCTTCTATCTCTTCCCCTTGATATTCGGGATATTTTTCCAAAAATTCCTGGTATACTTCGATTGTCTCCGGGTAATTATTCCCCTGAAAATAGGATTTGCCCAACTTATGTTTGGCTTGTAAGGCTAAATCACTATCGGGAAAATCATTTAATAATTTCGAAAACCTCTTGGCCGCTTCTTCATATTCTTCTAACAGATAATAACACCATCCGCTACCCCAGAGGGCATCATCGGTATACTCGTTTATCTCCGAATCAGTTACCACTCTCTCATATTCTATCTGAGCCAACTTATATTCCTCCTGTTGGAAATAACACTCAGCTAACAGATAGCGGGCGCGGGGATAATCACTCTTTATGGTCAGGGCTTTTTTTAATTCTTCAATAGCCACGGTATAATCCTTTAAAGAATAAAATTCATAGCCTAATCTATAATATTCTTCAGCTTTTTCTCCCTCACCGCTGGTCTTTAATTCAGTCGCCTTCTTTCTTTCTTCGCGGTATTCATCCATCTGATTAAGTTGATAATATGAGCGGGAAAGAAATTGACGGGCTTTTTCAAATTCAGGATTATAATCTAAAGATCTATTAAATTCTTCGATGGCTTTGTTATACTCACCTTTTAAATAGTAATCATAGCCCGTGTTAAAATGCTTTAAAGTCTCTCTCCCGTATTCTTTCTCTTCCAGGCTATTATTTAAAAAATGTTTGGCTGTATTGTCAAAAGAATCAATCCTGATAACTTCTTCCCATTGAAAAATAGAATTATCCAGATCTCCTATCTGATAATAACTTAAAGCCAAATAGTAATGAGGTTCCTTAAAATTGGGATTTGCTAAAATAGATGATTTAAAACAACTTATCGCTTCTTCAAAATTACCATTTTTATAAGATAAGTAGCCTCTTTCGTAATTTTCATAAGCTTCCCGGCCATATTTTTGGGACTGTTCGTTCTTTTTAATAAACCAGGAAATTTCTTTATTCTGGGGGTCTATCCTTAAAACCTCTTCGCATTCATCAAGAGAAAGACCTATCTCTCCCATATCATAATAAATCTGAACCAAATAGAGGTGGGTCTCTAATAAATCAGGATCATATTCTGTCGAAGAAATAAAATATTCGATCGCCTGCTCATGCTCGCCTTTAGAATAAAAGGCATATCCTAATCTAAAATAAGCCTGAGAAGCTTTTTTATAAATATCTTTACTTTTCAATTGATTATCTTCTACCAGTTGGATAAAGCTATTTAGACTGTTTACTTCCCTAATAGTCCAACGGGTTCTGTTATAAATCTCTGCTAAAAGATAATAAGCTTCGGCATACTTAGGGTCTGCTGCTACTGCCCTTTCTCCGTATTCTATAGCCTCAGCCCATAACTTTTTACTGGGATAATCAATACCTTCATATTCAACAATGGCTTTGTCCATTAAATCAAGACATTTGTAATAATTACTCAGAGCTTCAAGGGAAGTGGTAAGAGTTTTTTTCAACCTATCTTTATCTTGAATTGATAATTCAACATTTAACTCTTTTAAGATAAATAAAATCACCTTATCTTTTAAGTTAAAAATATCTGTATTTCCCACTATGAAATCTCGAAAAACGGTAATTTCTCCGCTCTGGATCTCGTACTTTTTAAGACTTAAATTTAAATTAGAGGGAGAAGAAAGATAGAAATCGCCAAAAAATATTACCTCGGCGCCTAGATTCTCACTAAACTGGATTAATAAAGGTTTATCTATCTCGGTTGAAATAGGGAACAAGTTATGTTTATGGTATAAATCTTCTATCTCTTGATAAGAAGAAAAGACATGAACATCAACCTGAGAAAGATCATCTATCAGCATGTCAGTCAAACCTTTACTTAACCAATCCCAGTCTGACTCGTGAGCAACATTATTAAAATATAAAATGCTTATCTTTCTATCAGAGGCCTGAACAGTTTGTATATTATAAAAAAAACTAATCATTATTGCTAAAACAATAATGATATAAAAAAATTTCAATAAGTATTCTTCTTTGAAAAATTCCTTTTTTAAAAGATAATTGACTATTTTAGTCATTAATTCACCTTTGCTTTAATTGACCAATTAATTTAGTCGTTAGTATCGCGTATTGCGTATTGCGTTTACTCCCCCCTCACCCTAGCCCTCTCCCTCGGAGGGGAGAGGGAATAAAGAAACTTTATATTTTAATTTATTCTATATATCACATCATGTACTATAATACGAGATACGATTCACGAGATACTAGATACGATTTTAGCAATACGCTCCCACTTCTTTTTCTAAACTTGAAGCTCATAACTCGCAACCCATAACTTTTAATTTTAACTGGTGAACCGGGTAACTGGGCAACTGGACAACTAATATCCTATCCGCTAAAAGCTATACGCTAATTATTAAAATTATACCTTATTTGCTCGAAAAAGTAAAAACGATTTCCTTGATTTTTACCTGATCTCCCTCTTTAATTCCTTTTTTAATTAAAGCCTTCTCTAAACCCA
>NCRO01000318.1 GCA_002849045.2 Candidatus Sediminicultor secundus | reverse complement strand
TGTTTTTTTTCACGTAGGTGTCGGCATTCGAGGTCATGCCTAGTCTGTGGTGTTTGGTGATATGTATAAGAGGCAGTTATTGTTTAATAAATTAATATTTTTTAAGTTGGGTAATATTTTGGGGAGAAAAATATTTTTTTGGATACTATTAATTGTTTATTCCATTGTGATTTTTATTTTTTCTTCCCGACCGGAAGTTGGAGTAGAACAATATTTTTATGGGCAAGATAAAGTTATACATTTTTTAACTTACGGCATCCATGCTTTTCTTTGCCTGGTAGCTTTAAGTGACAAAATATTAATCTTAAAATTATTTCACTATGTTCTAACTTTAGTTTTTTCTGTTTCTTATGGAATATTTAACGAAGCTTACCAGTATTTTATCCCAGAAAGGGAATTTTCTTTTGGAGATATTCTGGCTAATAGCTTGGGTATTATTACTTTTCTTATTCTGGTATATGCTTTTCAGAATAAAAAACTGAAAAGTGTAAACTTTCGTGCCAGGCACAAAAGTTTACACTAAGGGAAAATTATGAAGAAAAATTTATTCGTTCCCTCAAAAGGTGAATATGTTAGAGGGAAAAGACCGACAGTTGATTGCATTTTATGTTCAATTATACACAATGACCCTAAAGCAATTAATTTAAAAATATTTAGAAGCAAAAGTTTTATTGTAGCTGTTAATCTATACCCTTATAATCCTGGGCACTTGATGATTTTCCCTAATCGTCATATAGAGGAAGTTGAAAAATTATCTCTTTCTGAAGTTGGGGAATTACATAAATTAACCATAATTTCCTTAAAAGTTTTAAGAAATCTCTACAAGCCTCATGGTTTTAATGTTGGTTATAATTTGGGTAAAGGCAGTGGAGCAAGTATCAAACATCTACACCTTCATGTTGTGCCTCGTTATGAAAATGAATTAAGTTTTATAGATGTATTGAGTGGCTCCAAGATAATTGTGGAAGAACCTAAAGATACTGTACAAAG
>NCRO01000317.1 GCA_002849045.2 Candidatus Sediminicultor secundus | reverse complement strand
GGACGGTCCTCTGGCAGGTTTTTCTTTATTGGTATCTTCTGATGCTCCGGAATCCATCCTCTCTAAATATTTAGAAGGACCGTTCTAATTTAAATAAAAAATAGAAGGACTGGTTCTATAGGTCTATACATTTGAAAAATTCAATAAGTTGTTTTGTTAAATAAAAGGAATCATTATGGATAGAATTTTTAAGGTAGATATAAAAATTATCTTTATGATTTTTGTTATCCTTGATATTTTTTGTATTGGCTTGGGAATGGGAGTACCATTCTTCTGCATATTATTTGGATTCCCAGTTGGTTGGTATAGTGCAAAAAGAATAATTATTAACTCGAACCGAGTGAAGGTAAATTTTATTCTTAAAAAAACACTACACTATGCACTTGTCACTTCCGTTTTTACTTTCCTTGTGATGACAATATTGTGGGGAAGGACTGTTCCCATGTTCTTTGACCCTAACACGGATTTTGTGAATTTTGGGATCCCCCTCATTCTTTATGAGCCAAAGTTAAGCTTTATTGGTTGGCTGTTCCTTATGATATTCATCTCTCCATTCTTACAGTTGTTGACCACAATTTTTACTTCTTATTTAACTTTACTAAAATGGTTGAAGGATAATAAAACTCTTGAGTAAAATTTAGTATAATAGCAGTGGGTAAAAATATTATTTTATATTAAAAAATGAGGAGGGTAAAAACAAAATGAAAAAGATAATAAAAAATCAGAACATTAAATTCTTGTACAGAATGACAAATTACTTTTTGTTAGTTGGTCTCATATTCGCTCTAATGGCAGGCAGTGCTTATTGTGTGGTCTTGAGTATTTCCCCGACTATCTCTCTTAAGGAAGGGGAGTTAAAGTTGGATAGGCTTAAAATGGCAGTTGCCGGTGAATTTTTTGGTGTAGATGATAAGTTAATATTAGATTATCGTCAGAGAGGATTCCATCCCGAAGATATTGTTACTGCTTTATTTTTCTCAGGGGATAGCCAAAAACCACTTGATTTAATTTTTAACCTTCGAAAGGGAAAAGAAGATTGGAATAGTGTTGCTGACATATTAGGATTACCACCTAATGCTCATGGTATGCAGATGGCGTTAACCCACGGGAAAGGTAAAAAAGTAGGGTTAAAAGGGAAATTGGCTTCAGAAGGACATATCTTTCTCAGTTTTATAAGCGATTATTATAAGATCGAGATGGATAGATTATGGTTTTATATCGAAAAAGAATTTACTCTAAATGATATTCTTCTGGCGGTGAATTTAGGAGCACATCAGAGGATTAGTTTTGAATTATTATTACGAGATAGGGAGAGAGGATTAGACTGGTCTATGATTTTAAAACAAAGAAATATCAAGGAAAAAAAATTACTTTTACCCTTTAAATCTGAAAAAAAATATAAGAATAAACCAGCAATCAAATAAAAACCTACCAGGGGACGGTTCTCTGGCAGGTTTTTTAATTAAATCAGAGGATGGCCTGGAACATCTTACCACAGGCTTAAGCTCATCTTTTTCAGTTCACTTCTTAAAAACAAAGTGGTGAGGATTACCGACAAAATATCAGCAGCAGGATAGGCAATCCATATACCTAAAAGTCCAAGACCAAGAACCCGTGGAAGTATTATAACTAAAGGGATAAATAATATAACCTGTCTGAGCAAAGACAATATTAACGAAGGGACTGCTTTCCCCAGAGATTGGAATAGGGCAGCACCCACTATTTGTATGCCAATTACCGGGATCATGGAGAGAATTATCCTCATTATTGTGGAGCCTTTTTCTATTACTTCTACGTCCCGGGTGAATACACCTATAATTGCAAAAGGGAACAGTTCTGCTATCAGCCAGCCCAAAGTGACGATGGCGGTAGTAGTAATAAGCGATAGTTTAATAGCCTCTTTTACTCTATCAAATTTTTTTGCTCCGTAATTAAATCCTACTATAGGCTGCATTCCTTGTACCACTCCAAATAAGGGCATAAACAGGAACATGATAACCCGATGGAGGATGCCCATAATTATCAGGGCAATATCTCCACCAAAAATTCTCAAAGAGTTATTTACAATGATAGCAACAATACTTCCGGTAACCATTCTGGCGAAAGCGGCAAATCCTACCGTAAATATTTCGGTTATGATATGCATCCTGGGTTTTAAGTGGTGCAGTTTTATTTTTAATGAACTTTTGCCACTGTATAAATATTTTAATATATAGAGAAAAGAGATAAATTGAGAAATAATAGTTGCCAGGGCAGCGCCTTTAATTCCTAACTTAAAAATAAATATAAAGATGGGGTCTAAGATCATATTCAATATTGCACCAATGAGCATTGCGGCCATAGCTACTTTGGCATTACCTTCTGCTCTGATTAGATTATTAGAAGACATGGCAAAGGAAAAGAAAATACTACCCCAGAGTATTATAGTTATATAATCTTTAGCATAAGGCAAAATGGTTTCCGTTGAACCAAAGAATCTTAACATAGGTTCGGTAAAAATAAGACCGATGGCAGCTATTGTTGAGCTTAAGACAATTACACACAAAAAGGAATTACCGGCAACGTAATCTGCTTTTTCTATATCTTTTGCTCCCAGACTTCTTGATATGGCGGAGGCTGCTCCGATTCCTATCATCTGAGCAAAAGCCATTATAACCATTTGAATAGGAAAGGCAATGGTTAATCCACCGATGGCGATAGCACCTACACCTCTTCCTACAAAAATAGTATCAACGAGATTATACAATGCGGTTACCATCATACCGATAGTTGCTGGTAAAGATAGCCTTACCAAAAGTTTACTTATTTTTTCTTTCCCCAGTCGGGCAGTTAGCTGTTTCATGAATTATCTCCTATTACATTTTTTTCTTTAAAAGCTATCACCTTAGGCGGTGGTAGTTTAATCTTTATTTACTTGTATATAGTGTTCGTCATTAGCGAGTACACGATTAAGAATTTCCAGGCCTTTGATTATATCTTTTATCTCCTGTTCAGAAAGACTTTTTAGCAGATGGGTAAAATATTCTTCTCTTTTCTGGCGAAAATTATTGCAGAATTTCTGACTTTTTCCGGTTAAAGATATTTTTACCACTCGTCGGTCATCTTTAGTGCGCTCACGTTTTATAATATCTTTTTGTTCGAGTCTGTCCAGGATTCCGCCAGTAATTTGGTAT
>NCRO01000316.1 GCA_002849045.2 Candidatus Sediminicultor secundus | reverse complement strand
GCAGCTTTGAAAGCGTTAGAAGACTCAAATATTAAACCCGGGGAGATTGATTTAATAATTGTTGCTACCAATTCTCCGGATATGGTTTTCCCGGCTACCGCTTGCCTGGTTCAAAAGAAAATTAAGGCTGTAAATGCCGCAACCCTTGATTTGCAAGCAGGCTGCACCGGTTCGGTTTATGCCCTAATCACTGCCTGGCAGTATATTGCTACCGGTTTTTATGATAATGCCTTAATAATTGGGGCTGAAACTCTTTCAAAATTTGTTGACTGGACTGATAGAAATACTTGTGTTCTTTTTGGTGATGGAGCAGGTGCGGCTATTTTAAAAGCCGACCAAGAGAAAGGAATCCTTTCTGGTTGTTTGATAGGGGATGGGGCAAACGATGATTTGATTATGTTACCAGCCGGGCTTTCCAAGAACCCTGCTTCTCATGAAACCGTAGAAAAGAAAATGCATTATGTTAAGATGAAAGGAAATGAAGTATTTAAAGAAGCGGTTAAACACATGAAAAGGACAACTGTAAAAACTTTGAGGAAATGTAATCTTTCGGTAGAAGATGTAGATTGTTTTATCCCACACCAAGCTAATATTCGAATTATTTCCGCCCTGACAAGAGTTTTGAAAATAAAAAAAGATAAAGTTTTTGTAAATTTAAATAAGTATGGGAATACCTCGGCTGCTTCTGTTATGATTGCTCTTGATGAAGCAGTAAAAGAAGGTAAGATTAAAAATGGAGATATCGTAGTACTGACCGCATTTGGTGCCGGCCTAACTAGCGGATCCATTGTTTTAAAATGGGTTAAATAATTTCGATAATATATAGTAGAAAAGGAGTTACAAAATATATAATGAACAAAATAGCCTTTGTTTTTCCTGGTCAGGGTTCTCAAAAAGTAGGAATGGGAAAAGATTTAATAGAAAATTACCCGGAAGCGGAAATTTTATTTAGTAAAGCTAATAAAGCCCTAAAAGAAAAAAGAGTAGATATTAGTAAAATCTGTTTCGAAGGACCGGAGGAAGAATTAAAAAATACTATAAATGCTCAACCGGCAATTTTAACTATCAGTACAATTTTAGATAAGTTGTTAAGAAAAAATAAAATTAAGCCCTCTATGGTTGCCGGACATAGCTTGGGAGAGTATTCGGCACTAGTAGCTAGTTCGGTTATTAAGTTTGAAGATGCAGTAAAGTTAGTAAGGAAAAGAGGGGAATACATGCAGAGTGCAATTCCGCTAGGAACTGGTTCAATGTTAGCAGTTATTGGCTTAGAAAAAGATGAAATAAATAAATTATGTGAAAAAATTAATGATATTGGGAAAATAGAAATTGCTAATCATAATTCGCCAAATCAAATTGTAGTTTCAGGGGAAATTGAACCACTGAATAAATTTTCGGAATTAGCAAAGGAGAGAGGGGCGAGAAAGGCAATTCCCCTAAAAGTGAGTGCTCCTTTTCATTCATCATTAATGAAATTAGCCAAAGATAATTTAGCCAGATATTTAGAAAGAGTAGAAATACATAATCCTCAAATTCCAATAATTTGTAATGTAAGTGCTAATTATGTTAGAAATAAACAAGAGGTTAGGTCTGTTCTAATCAAACAAATGACTCATCCTGTAAAGTGGGTTGATTCTATAAAAAAAATGAATTCCGAAGGTATTAATTGTTTTATCGAAGTGGGTCCTGGTAAAGTTTTAGGAGGATTAATCAAGCAAATTATTCCTGAGGCTAAAGTCTTTAATGTATTTGATTCAAATTCTCTTCAAAATGTAGTTGAAAAAATGAAGGAGGTCTTATAGAATGGGACTATCTGGGAAAGTTGCCTTAATTACCGGATCAGCTCGAGGAATAGGTAAGGCTATTGCCCTAGAATTGGCTAATCATGGAGCAAATATAGTTATTAACGA
>NCRO01000315.1 GCA_002849045.2 Candidatus Sediminicultor secundus | reverse complement strand
TCTTGACTTCTATTTTCTTCACGATATACGATATACGAAATACGAAATAGTTATTTTACTTTTTCTTTAATAAACTTAATTATGTCACGGGTGTTAGTCCCGGGGGTGAATATTTCTGATATACCTATCTTTTTTAATTCAGGAATATCTTCCTCAGGAATTACTCCTCCACCCATAACCACAATATCTTCAATATTATTTTCCTTTAGAAGTTCCATTACTTTGGGGAAAAGATGGGTATGGGCTCCCGATAAAATACTCAATCCAATAACATTTACATCTTCTTGGATAGCAGTTTCCACAATCTGCTCAGGAGTTTGCCGTAATCCAGTATAAATTACTTCCATCCCGGCATCCCTTAAAGCTCTTGCTACAACCTTTGCCCCTCGGTCATGACCATCAAGCCCGGGTTTAGCTATTAATACTCTAATTTTTTTTCCTTCCATTTTTTCATTCCTCCACTTTTTAAAGCTTTACAGACTCTTTATATTCACCAAAGATACTTCTTAACACATCACAAATCTCGCCCAATGTAGCATAAGATTTTACACAATCTAAGATTAAAGGTATTAAATTTTCATCTGTTTTAGCAGCCTTTTCCAGTGATTTTAAATTCTCTTTTACTTTGTGGTTGTCTCTTTCCTCTTTTAACTTTTTAAGTTCCTCAACTTGCCGACGACCAACCTCCGGATTAACCTTCAAAAGACTCTTTGGTAATCCTTCGTTTATCTTGAATTTATTGACACTTACCACTATCCTTTTACCCTCTTCAATATCTTTCTGGTATTGATAAGCACTATTTTGGATCTCCCGCTGGATAAATCCTTTTTCAATGGCTTGAGTAACGCCACCCAATTTATCAATTTTTTCAATATATTCTAAAGCTTTTTCTTCAATTTTATTAGTTAGGGTCTCTACATAGTAGGAGCCGGCTAAGGGATCAACTGTTTCTGTTACTCCACTTTCATAAGCTAAAACTTGTTGAGTTCTAAGGGCAATCCTTACCGAATCTTCAGCGGGTAGAGCCAGGGCTTCATCTCTTGAATTTGTATGGAGAGATTGGGTTCCACCTAATACTGCTGCTAAGGCTTGTATGGTAACTCGAACAATATTATTATCCGCTTGCTGAGCAGTTAAAGTGCAACCGGCTGTTTGGGTATGAAATCTAAGCATTAAAGATTTTTTATTCTTGGCCCCAAATCTTTCTTTCATAATCTTAGCCCACAACCTTCGAGCTGCTCTAAATTTTGCCACTTCTTCTAATAAATCATTATGAGCATTAAAAAAGAAAGATAATCTTGGTGCAAAATCATCAACCTTTAATCCAATTTTTATTGCGGCATCCACATAAGCTACTCCATCTGCCAAAGTAAAGGCAACTTCTTGAATTGCTGTAGAACCTGCTTCTCTAATATGATAGCCGCTTATACTAATAGTGTTCCATAGAGGCATCTCTCTAAAGCAATATTCAAAAATATTAGTAATCAATCTCATTGAGGGAGCAGGAGGGAAAATATAAGTTCCACGAGCAATGTACTCTTTTAATACATCATTTTGGATAGTTCCATTTAGTTTATCGGAAGAGATTCCTTGTTTTTCTGCTACTGTTATATACATGGCTAAAAGTACAGTTGCTGGAGCATTTATTGTCATTGAAGTGCTTACTTTATCAAGGGGAATCCCATTAAATAACATCTCCATATCTTTTAAGGAATCTATAGCTACTCCTACTTTTCCTACTTCGCCCAATGACATAGTATGATCTGAATCATAACCAATTTGTGTGGGTAAGTCAAAAGCAACGCTTAATCCGGTTTGTCCTTGATCTAACAAGTATTTATATCGCTTGTTAGATTCCTCGGCTGTGCCAAAACCAGCATATTGACGCATGGTCCATAATCTTCCCCGATACATGGTAGGTTGTACTCCGCGGGTATAAGGGTATTCGCCAGGAAAATTTAGCTCTTTTATATAATCGAACTCTTCCAGATTATCGGGAGTATAGAGCCGAGCAACTTCTTTCCCTGAGCCAGTGACAAATTTCTCTTTTCTTTCGGGAGAACGTTCAAGAGTCTTTTTTAAAACATTACTCTCCCATTTTTCTCTTGATTTTTTTATCTTTTTTAACTCTTCTTTTTCTAACATCTTACACCTCTCTAATTTCGTATATCGTATATCGTTTAAAACACAGTGATAAGTAATATGTAATGAGTAACACGCAATAAAAAACTAATTATTTGTTAATAATTAAACGAAAAACGTAAAGCGAAAAGCTAAAAACCATAATTCAACATTCAAAACTTATTTAGATAGCGCTTAGCGTATAGATATTTAGTATATAGTTATCCAGTAATCCTGTTTACCAGTTTGCCAGTTAAAAAAATCCCATATCCATGCAACTGATTAACCAAATAACCCTTTTCTCTCTTCACTAAATAATATATACTATTCTTTAATTTTAAGTTTTAAGCTTTGGTTTTATTTTTTTCGTTTTGCGCTATATGCTACTTGTTATGCTATTTTGTTTTTAATATCTTAAATTATAAACAAAAATATCTATTAAAATGACGTTTATGCCAGTTATATATTCTAATTCTTTTTTCAGGCTTTTTTGAATTTTTTGCCCAACCTGGGGAATATTTCCCCCATATTTAAGGATTAAACTAATATTTACCAGAATACCCTCTTCTCTAATATTGATTTGGGATTTGCCCAATTTTACAACTTCTTTAAAATCTTTAAGTGTATAAATAATTATATCTAAAATTGCATTTTCAGAAACGTACAATTTTCCATAATAACTAAAAGGCGGCCTTACTATTGCTCTCTCACCAATTTTCCTTTTACTATATCTTCTCTTATAAAATATCTCTAATGATTCTAATATATTTACCGGGAATTTTCTTTGTACTTCAATTCCAGGTAAGGGAATAACATGTTTCCCTTCTTTTAATCTAACGGATTTCGCTTCCTCAATTTCCTTGTCAGTGGAAATATCTTCAATCTGTAAAATTCTTTTAGGAGGTGGTAATTCTAAAGTTTTAATAATTTTGTCAATCATCCTAACCGATGTTCCAATAACTAATATCTTATTTGGTTTAGCTTTTTTTATTACCTCTATAACCTCATGAGCATGGGAAGAATCCTCAAAAATAGCTGTCCTAATAGCTTGAATTCTGTTCTTATCTTTTTTTGCAGAATGACCGGCTAATATCTTATCTTTCCTTATTAAAAGTCCATCATCAACTATATAATTTATATTATATTTATGAGCAATTAACAAGGCCTTATGACTCTTGCCGGTTCCGCTCTCTCCTATTAAAGCAAATATCTCCACTTTTAATTACCTTCTCCCAACACTTTTCGTATCTCGTACTTAGTATCTCGCCAGAAAAATACTTTCTAATATGTAACTTTTAAATTTCTTTAATCTTTTTGACTATTTATTTTTTACTAGATACGATTCACGAGATACGAGATACTAATTTTTCTTAGGTTTTACCCAACCTCTACCTTCTACTGCCTTAGCTACACGCTGAATCGCGATCAAATAAGCAGCATCACGGGTATAGTATTTTTTCTCGATAGCTAAATCAGCTACCGCGTTGAAGGCATTAGTCATAATACGATCGAGTTTTTCTAAAACTTCATCTTTTGGCCAGTAGTAATTCATATTATTCTGAACTTCCTCAAAATAAGAAACAGTTACTCCGCCAGCATTACAAATGAAATCAGGAATCATATAGACACCTTTCTCTTTTAACACTTCATCTGCTTCTAAAGTTGTTGGAGTATTGGCTGCTTCTGCATAAATCTTAACTGTATCAAAATTGATATCATTTACATTATCCTGAGTAACTGCTTGTCCTAAAGCTGCAGGAATAATAACATTAACATTTTTACTTAACCATGCATCACCGGCTTCTTGTTTCCAACCAAAAGATTTGGCCTTTTCCGGGTTAATAGTCCCGAATTTATCTAAGGTTCCTGGAGAAATCAAGTCTTTGGGGTCAATCCCCTTTTCACAACTGTAAGTATAAACTTTTTTGTCTCTAGGATCCCAGCAAGAGACTGCTACTACTTTTCCACCATATTGAACAAATTTTTCGCAAGTATATTGGGCAACATTACCAGCACCTTGAATAGAAGCGGTAGCATATTTAAAATTAATATCCAGCCTCTTTAGTGCTTCTCGAATACAATAAACCGTACCGTAACCAGTAGCCTCTGTTCTGCCCAGTGAACCACCTACTCCTACTGCCTTGCCAGTAACAAAGCCGGGTTTTCTATTTCTATTAATAGTATCATACTCATCCATAATCCAGAGCATATCCTGAGGATTAGTGCCTACATCCGGAGCGGGAACATCTATTTCCGGACCTACAAAATCATACACTTTCCTAACCCAACCTCGGCATAACCTTTCAGTCTCTCTATCTGATAATTTTCTTGGATCTACGACAACTCCACCTTTACCTCCACCTAAAGGAATATCTACCGCTGCACATTTCCAGGCCATCATCATAGCTAATTGCCTAACCATGTCAATTGTCTCATCTTCTGCAAAACGAAGACCACCTTTAGCTGGTCCCCGTGCAGTAGAATGTTGAACTCTAAAACCGGTAAATGTCTTGGTGGTACCATTATCCATGTCTATCGGAATAGTAAATTGTATGGCCCTTTCTGGCTCTCTCATAAATTCCCGCAAAGCAGGATCAAGATTAAGTGATTCTGCATTATGATCAAATTGAGCTTGTACTAATTCAAAAAGGTTCATTTCTTTAGACATTTCTTAAAAGTCCTCCTAAATTATTTTTTTAAAATTTTAATTTAACTTAGACATGATTTAATTAAAACTAAAAATTCTCAATTTTCTTTCTAGCCTATTACTTGCCTTCCCTTTTTAGAATAATTCATATTATTTACTTTTTCTCAAACTTTCACCCGAAGACAAGAATTCATTAATTGCTCGAGCTGCTACCTTTCCATCTCCTACTGCGGAGATTACTGTAGCTGAACCCCTAACAATATCTCCTCCGGCGAATATTCCTTCTTTGGTAGTAGTTTTGGTGTTATCATCTATAATGAAATAACCCCACTGGTTAATCTTAACTCCGGTGGCACTTCGAGCTACGATAGGATTAGCTGAGGTGCCTATGGCATCGATGACCATATCTACTTCGATTACAAAATTAGAACCGGGAATGGGGATAGGTCTTCTTCTACCTGATTCATCCGGTTCACCTAATTTCATCTTTATACATTCCATTCCGATAACATTACCCTTATCATCACCCAATACTTTAATGGGGAGGGTAAGAAAATTAAAAATAATCCCTTCTTCTTCAGCATGATGGACTTCTTCTGCTCGAGCAGGGACTTCTTTTCGGGACCTGCGATAAACGATATAGGACTTTTCTGCTCCTAACCTTAAGGCAGTACGTGCTGAATCCATTGCCACGTTTCCTGCTCCAATAGTAGCTGCTCTTTGTCCTATCTTTATCGGGGTATCATACTTGGGGAAGAGATAGGCTTTCATCAGATTAGCTCGAGTAAGGAATTCATTTGCTGAATAAACATCATTTAAGTTCTCTCCGGGGATATTCATAAACCGAGGGGCACCTGCTCCGTTGGCTAAGAAAATAGCATCAAATTCCTGAGTTAATTTATCTACACTTTTGGTAGTCCCTACTACGAAATCGGTTACTACTTTCACCCCTAATTTTTCAATTTCTTTTACTTCGTACTCTACTATAGATTTAGGGAGTCGAAATTCAGGAATACCGTAGACCAAGACTCCCCCGGGTTGATGTAAGGCTTCAAATATAGTAACCTCATAACCTAACTTGGCTAAATCGGCGGCACAGGTAAGTCCGGCAGGGCCAGAACCTACTACTGCTACTTTTTGTTCTTTTTTACTAATCTTTGGTAACTTTCCGTGAATATTATTTTCGCGAGCCCAATCAGCAACAAATCGTTCTAATCGACCAATAGCTATCGGTTTTCCCTGTTTTTCTAAAATACAAACCCGTTGACATTGTTCTTCCTGAGGGCATACTCTTCCGGTCATAGCCGGAAGGTCATCGGTTTTTAATATTTCCAGATAGGCACCGGCAAAATCTTCCTCTACAATTTTTTTAATAAACTGAGGGATATTAATTTCCGCTGGGCAACCTGGAACACATTTGGGATTTTTACACTGTAGACATCTTTGAGCCTCATAGATGGCCTGTTCTTGGGTGTAGCCTAAGGGTACTTCTTTAAAATTATAAATTCTCTCTTTGGGTTCTTGTTCGGGCATAGGAATCTGCTCTCTTTTTACCCTTTCTTTGGGTGGTATCATTTTGGCCATTAATTTGTCCCCCTTCCGCAGCTACAAACATGAGTATGTTCGTGGTAGAGATCCCAGGATTTTTTCTCTGAATCTTTATAGCGAGAAAGACGATTCATAAATTCTGTCCAATCTACCAGTTGGCCATTAAATTCCGGCCCATCGGTACAAACAAATTTAGTCTCTCCTCCTATGGTAACTCTACAGGAACCACACATTCCGGTACCATCTACCATAATAGAATTTAAGCTAACTATGGTTTCTGCCTGATAAGGTTTGGTGGTTTCACAGGTCACCTTCATCATAATAGCCGGACCGATAGTCCATACCTTCTTAATTAATTTATCCTTATCTAAGAGCTCTTTTAAAACTTGAGTGACAAAACCCTTTCGTCCATAACTACCATCATCAGTGGTAACAATCAGTTCTGAGGAGACTTTTCTTATCTCCTCTTCCATAATAATCAGTTCTTTATTGCGGGCTCCAATAATTGAAATAACTTCGTTCCCAGCTTCTTTTAGGGCACGGGTAATTGGATGGATGCAGGCGATCCCGGTACCTCCGCCTACGGTTATTACTTTTCCATAATTTTTAATCTCGGTCTTTTTACCCAAAGGTCCGATAAAGGAGAATAGTTTATCTCCTTCTTCCAGGATGGAAAGTTCTTCACTGGTCTTGCCCACTATCTGAAAGACAATGCAAATTAATCCTCTTTCTCGGTCAAAATCAGCTACGGTCAGAGGAATTCGTTCTCCTTTTTCTGTAATCATTAAAATGATAAATTGACCGGGCTGGACTGAGGAAGCCACTTCAGGGACTTCGATCCACATTGAATAAATAGCATCATTTAGTTTTTCTTTTGTTATTATTTTATACATTCTATATTTATTAATCCTTTTTTAGAGTTTTTCTATTATTTCCATCGTATCCTTTGCAATCATCCATTCTTCATTTGTTGGAATGACCATTACTTTTACCTTTGAGCCATCTTCACTAATAATCGTTTCTTTGCTACTACTATTATTTTTTTCAGGATCGATTTTTATTCCTAAAAATTCTAATCCTTCACAAGCTCCCTTTCTTACTTTCCATGCATTTTCTCCAATACCAGCAGTAAAGACAACCACATCTACTCCACCCATGGCAGCCGCATAAGCTCCGATATATTTTTTTATACCGTAATCTAAGATAGACAATGCTCTAATCGCTCTTTCATCACCTTGTTTTGCTTTTTTCCCTAAATCTCTGTTATCACTCGAAATCCCTTCAGATAGACCCAATAATCCACTTTCTTTATAGATAATTTTATTGATTTCCTCTATAGAAAGTTTTTCTTTATCCATTAAAAAAAGAATCACTGCAGGGTCAACATCTCCGCAACGAGTCCCCATAACTATACCGGCAACTGTCCCAAATCCCAAGCTCGTATCAATTGAAATTCCATTTTTTACAGCAGTAATACTTGAACCATTCCCTAAGTGACAAGTGATTATTTTAAGCTCTTCCAAGGGTTTTTCTAAAATTTCAGCCGTTCTTTGAGCTACAAATTTATGAGAAGTCCCATGGAATCCATATCTTCTTATTTTATACTTCTTATAAAATTTGTAAGGTATACCGTAGAGATAGGCGCATTCCGGAATAGTCTGATGAAAAGCGGTATCAAATACTCCCACTTGAGATATACCAGGCATCAATTCTTTACATACCTCTATTCCTAAGATATTAGGAGGATTTTGTAAAGGAGCAAGCTCGATACATTCTCTTAAGGCATCCATAACTTTATCAGTAAGTAATATAGAACCAGAGAATTTTTCTCTAGCATGAACCACTCTATGACCTACCGCTGATATTTCTGACACATCCTTAATAACTCCATATTCTGGGTGGAGTAAGGCATCCATTACTAACTTAATTCCCACCTTATGATTGGGAATGTCTTGATGAGTTATAACTGGTTCCTGGCCAGAAGGATAATGATTAATAATTGAATTAGGAATACCGATCCTCTCCACCAACCCTTTGGCCAATACAGATTCATCAGTCATATCAAATAACTGATATTTTATAGATGAGCTGCCGCTATTTACCACTAAAACTTTCATTTTACCCTTAATCTCCTTTTTCATAAATTATTATTTATCTTATCTTTTGTTTCAACTTTCTTCTGATTTCATATCTGTTGCAATATCAAATCCTAAGTTTAAGGCCTTTTCATTTACTTCCTTTGCTTTTGAAGGAACTCTGGAATAAACTGCCTTTTGAATAGCTTCTCTTGAAACTACTTCAGTTAATCCTACAATTATTCCTAAGGAAATAATATTTGTAACCAATTTAGTTCCGAATTTTTTTTGAGCTGTTTCAGCAATGGGAAATAAATATATTTTGTTTGAGATAGCAGGAACCTCTGTTACTAATGTAGAATCAGCAACTAAGATACCGTCTTTGTTTAAATTTTTGACATATTTATCACAGGCAGTTTGGGTTAAAGCTAAAAGAATATCCAATTTTATCACTTTAGGATAATCTATGGTATTATTGCTTATGATCACTTCTGATCTACTGGCTCCTCCTCGGGCTTCTGGTCCGTAAGACTGGGTTTGAACAGCTTCTTTTCCATCATGTATGCCAGCCGCTTCGGCTAAAATTATGCCAGCTAAAATTAAGCCCTGTCCTCCGGAACCGCTTAAACACATTTCGATTCTTTCTTTCATCACTTATTGCCTCCCATTTCCCGAGCTTTCTTGATAATCTCTCTATATCGTTCAGTATAGTCTGGTCTATCTTTGTTTAAAAACTCGCCTATAGCATATTTTTCCTTCTTTTCATCAGGGGAAAGTCCTTCCCATAATTTTTTAGAGACACTTATATTTTTTATCCATTTTAACATATCTACCGGTGATTTCATCTTATTCATTTTGCCATATGAGGTAGGGCAATCAGATATTATCTCTACTACTGAAAACCCTTTTTTGTCTAAAGCTTTTTTTATTAAAGAGGTCAATTGTCGGGGATTATAAACTGTCCCTCGGGCTACATAACTTGCACCTGCTGCAATAGCCAATTCGGTTAAATCAAAGGATTGATCAATATTTCCATAGGGCGCAGTAGAACCAAACCTACCGGTAGGAGTAAGAGGTGAATATTGTCCTCCGGTCATTCCGTAAATCATATTATTAATAATTATAGCAGTCAAATCGATATTGCGTCGTGCTGCGTGGATGAAATGATTTCCTCCAATAGCTGAACAATCTCCATCTCCCATAACTACAATTACCTTTAAATCAGGATTTGCCATTTTTATTCCAGTAGCAAAAGGCAAAGCCCTTCCGTGAATAGTATTCATAGTACAAAAATCTACATAACCAGTAATTCTACTGGAACATCCTATCCCGGAAACCGCTACAATTTTATCTCTATCCCATTTTAAATCATCTATTGCTCGTATTATAGATCCTAATACAATACCATTTCCACATCCGGGGCACCATATATGAGGAAACATCTCTTCTCTAATATAATTATTAATTACCGTCTTCATTTCCTCATCTCCTCCCGAATCTTCCCCAATATCTCTATAGGATTAATTAATTCACCATCTACCCGGCCATAAGGTACAACCCGACATTTTCCTTTAGATGCTCTTTCTACTTCTAAAACTATCTGACCTAAATTCATTTCTGGCACTATTATTAGACTTATTTTCTGAGCTAATTTATTTATTATCTCATCAGGGAAAGGCCAAACGGTTATGAGTTTAAGCAATCCAACTTTTAAACCTTTTTCTCGTGCTAATTTCACCGTTCTTTCAGCTGCTCTTGCCACTGAACCACAGGCAATTAAAGCAGTATCAGCACCCTCTAATAAATATTCTTCATAAATTAAAAAATCTTTAATGTTTTTCTGAATTTTATCATGTATCCGTCTAATAAAATGGTCTATTTGCTGAGAATCAGAAATAGGCAAACCTTTTTCACTATGAATTAAACCAGTAATATGGTAAGGATAACCTTCGCCAAAATTAGCCATAGGTGGAACTCCGTCTTCATCAGGTTTAAAGGGTAAATACTCTTCAGGAGGAACAGTAGGTTTTTTTCTGTTTACTACTTCTACATCTTCTGGAGCAGGTATCTCTACCTTTTCCCGCATATGGGCAATTACTTCGTCAAGGAGTAAAATAACTGGTGTTCTATATTTTTCACTAAAATTAAATGCCTTTATGGTAAGAGTAAGTATTTCACTAACTGTAGAAGGAGCAAGAGCTATAATAGGATGATCTCCATGAGTTCCCCATCTTGCTTGCATTATATCTCCCTGAGATGGTTTAGTGGGTGAACCGGTACTTGGTCCTCTTCTTTGAGCATTAACTACTACACAGGGTATTTCATTAATAATAGCAAAACCTAAATTTTCTTGTTTCAAGCACATTCCGGGACCAGAAGTAGCAGTCAGAGATTTTAGTCCAGCTATAGAAGCTCCAATTACTGCTGCCATACTGGCAATTTCATCCTCCATCTGTATAAATTTTCCGCCAATTTTAGGTAATTTACGAGCCATGTTTTCAGCTATTTCCGAAGAGGGAGTTATGGGGTAACCGGCAAAAAATTTAACTCCGGCTAATAATGCTCCTTCAACACATGCTTCATTTCCCTGTAATAATTTTATATTTTTTTTCTTTTTTAAGTTATTCATCTTTCTCCTCCAATCCTTCTACTGTGATAGCAAAATCCGGACATCTTAATTCACAAAGACCGCATTTCATACAAGCATCGATATTTTCAGGAATAGGTTTCCCTTGATCATCAGGAGCTAATACATCCTTGGGGCAAAATTCAATACAGATACCACATGATTTACACCATTCTCTGCGAACTGATATCTTTACTGAATTATTTTGATAAACTTCTAATATTTTTTTTTGCTTCATATATTTTCTAATATGCCTCCTTCTCTTTTAATATCTAAAATGGCTAATTTTAACATACTCATAGAACCTTTATCGGGAACGTAAACAAATTCGATGAGGGGAATTCGGGGAGAAATTAATTTTTCTACTTCTTTCTTTCTTCCAGGAGAAGTTATCACAATATCTGTGTCAATCAAAAATTTATTTACTTCATCTTTATCATGCGAGATGGTAAATTTAAAACTTAAGAATTTTATTCCTGCCTGTTTTATAGATTGGAAAACTCTCTGGGCAAACTTATCGGTAATACATACCAAACCAATACTTTTATTTTTAGAAGATAGATGAGCAATGCTTACCATGGTTTCCATCAGAGGATCTAGGGCGATGGCAAGAACTCTCTGTTTTTGATCGACAAGAAATTTTTTAACTTCATCATAATGAAAAAAGGTAGTAACCACTAAATCTATAGATTTAATTCTTTCTCTAAAAATATCTGGTTCTTTATAGATCTCATCTATTAATATAGGAATTATGGAAATACCGGTTCCTAATTCTATCCCTTTGGAAAAAAAATATAGTTGTTCATAATTACATTCTATAAAAGCGATATTAATATTTTTTAATAATTTTTCTTTTTCTTCTATTCTCTTATTTACTATTTTTTTGAACTCTTCTAACTCAAAATTTAACTCCAGGGCTTCATTAATAGTAACATCGATAATTTCTTCTATTTTTGATAGATTATTATTCGATTTAGATTTGGTAAATTTAGAGGTTTTCGGATTAGGAAAAGTTCCCCGCCCCGGGATGGATAGTATTATATTCTCCAATACTAATTCTTTATAGGCCATACTTACTGTATTTCTGCTAACTTGCAAGCTTTCTGATAAATCTCTTTCTGTAGGTAGTTGCTCCCCTTCTTTCAAATTACCATTTTCCAATAATTTCTTAATCTGATGTTTTATCTGAAGATATAAAGGAATTCCGCTCTTTTTATCAATCTCAATTTTCATAAACAAGTTTTCCTTTTAATTTATTATTGTAGGTTATTGGACTAATGGACTAATGGACTGGTCTTTATTAAGAATAACATATATTTTTAAAAAATCAATAGGTTTTTAGAAAAAAATAGGGAGATAGTTTTTATTCTATCTCCCTGTAAATTATTTATTATTTTTTAATAATTTTATTTTCATCTATTCTATTCTTCCAAAACTACTGCTTTTTGTTGTTTAAACAAAATCTGAGATACTAAAGTTACCCCTATTAAGGCAAGTCCTGCTAAATTTATTATATAGTTTGCTGGTATTATCATAAAAGAACCTGCTAAGAGCATCATTCTTTCATAAAATTTAGTCTCCCTAATAAGGTAACCCTGCATACCTCCGGCTATACCAATAGACATTGCTGCTGCCAATAATAAGAAAAATCCTAATTTAAACAAATTCAAATCCGGAGTAAAATTCCAGGAAATTAGCTCAGGGTGAAATATAAACATAAAAGGCAACGTATATCCTGGAATAGCTAATTTAGTAGCTTCTATCCCTACTTTCATTGCCGGAGCTTTGGCTATTGCTGCTCCGGCAAATACTGCTAACATTACCGGGGGAGTAATATCGGCTAATATACCATAATAAAAAACAAACATATGAGGCAGGATAAGATGAGTACCTTCAGCCATTAATCTGATTAAAGCCGGGGCAATCAAAGTAGCCATTATAATATAGTTAGCAGTAGTAGGTATGCCCATTCCCAAGACCAGGGAAGCTAAAGAAGCTAAAATTAAGGCGATAGGTAAAATCCCCCGCGAAACTTCGAATACAATTCCGGTAAATTTTAGTCCTAATCCCGACATAGTAGTAATTCCTACAATTATTCCTGCTGCTGCACAAGCTACTGCTACCGTGGTAGCAGAAACACCTGCTTCAGTTATAGCCTCTAAAAATTTCTTCGGGGTTAACCTGGTTTTTTTACTAAACATGCTAACTATAATTAATACTACAATACTGAGTACTACTGATTTTTGTGGGGAATAACCCTGGACTAATAAATAAATTAAAGCAAAGATAGGAGCTAATAAAATCCATCCTGTCTTTAAAGTTTTTAATAGATTGGGTAGCTGCTCTCTGGAAAGGCCGCGTAAACCAATTTTTGCGGCTTTAAAATCTACGGCCATAAATAAGGCAAAATAATAAAATAAGGCAGGGAAAATTGCCGCTTTTGCAATTTCAATATAAGGAACCCCCAGAAATTCAGCCATAATAAAGGCTGCAGCCCCCATAATGGGGGGCATTATCTGACCACCAGTGGAGGCAACCGGTTCTACTGCCCCAGCAAAGATCGGACTATACCCTATACTTTTCATTAAAGGTATAGTAAAACTACCGGTAGTAACTGTATTAGCAGTAGAACTACCTGATACAGTCCCCATCATACCACTGGAAACTACTGCAGCTTTTGCTGGTCCACCTCTGGTATATCCGGTAAGGGCAGTTGCAAAATCAATAAAAAATTTACCTGCTCCAGTCTTATTTAATATGGCTCCAAATAAAATAAAGAGGTAAACAAAACTCGCTGAAACGCCTAAAGGAGTTCCGAATATTCCCGCATCAGTCAGATAGAGATAATAGGCTACCCTCTTTATAGAAAAGGTTCCATGAGAAAACCTTCCCGGCATATAAGGTCCAAAGACTAAGGCGTATAAAAGAAAAAATACTGCCACTAACATTAAAGGAAAACCCACTGCTCTCCGAGTTGCTTCTAAAGTAAGTAAGACCAAAATAACTCCTAAAAAAACATCCATGCGATTTGCAGCACCCGCTCGCCAGACCAACTCTTTATAATTAGTAAGTATGTAATAACATAAAATCATAGATATGCCAATAAATATCAAATCATAGAATTGTATTTTATCTCTGGGAGTTTTTTTGCTACGGGCAAAAAGGCTGAAGGTTAAAGTTAAGATAAACATAAAATGGATAGAACGTTGGATTAAACTAAAATATGCTCCAAACCATCCGGTATACATATGAAAAATAAATAATCCGATAGAAGCAACTATGATAGGAATAGACCATAAACCGGTTAAATTTCTTTTATTTTTAGTTTCAATCTCTTCGATTTCTTTTAGTATTTTTTTGTCAACTTGTGCTTCAATTCCTCCATTTTTCTCTTCATTAGTCAATAAACTTCCTCTTTTTTCACTTACCATTTATGCCTCCTTCAACAACGATAATTATATCTACAGGATCTCCTCTATTGGTTAAAGAAGATAGAATGAATTCTCTCTCTTTGTATCTTATTTTTTGTTCTACGGTAAAAGCCACCCGTAAAGGAAGTATTTTCATCTCCCTATTTACATTTACTCTTACTAATTTATCTGAATATTCTATATCTTTAGAAGAATGGCATTCTTGCCCCACCCCATACCAGGGATATTCCTCAGTAAGCAGACAAAATACTCCACCTTCTCTTATTTCAAAAGTGTCAAATACTGGATTTAAATCTTTTGAATTTGTATATTCCAAATAAAATTTATCGCCGACAGCAACTTCAATCTTAACTAATATAGAATCATTCTTCCTGTTAGTAATCTCCAAATAATATTGTGTTTGCTTATCTTCTTTATTTATAAAATATAATATTGTGATAATAAAAAAAATAATCAGGGAAACCGTAACAGTTCCCCTGATTATTCTGCTAAACATTAAAGTAATCCCTTCTCCTTAAAGTATTTTTCTGCACCGGGATGCATTTCAATACCTACTTTCACACCATTTTCAGGAATTAATTTCTTTGCTGAAGGATGGACATCAAATATATCTTCTGCATTTTCAAATAATGTTTTTACTAATAGATATGCAGTATTTTCATCAATATCCTTATTTATTACTACATCATTTCCATCTTGAATAGCTACGACATCGTAATCCTGTCCCTTGTAAGTATTGGCAGGTATTTTACCTTCCTTGTAATAAGTAAATTTGGAAGTTAATTCTTCAACAATATCCTTATCCACTGATATGAAATAGACATCTCTCACTGCAGTAACTTCACTTACAGCGGAGCCTGGAAGTGAGAAATTCCAAAATACTATATCAACATTCCTGTCTTTTAAAGCCTGGGCGGCTTCAGGTTGAGAGTAATAACTGATTCTCATATCATCATAAGTTAATCCGGCAGTTTCTATAATCAGTCGAGAGATAGTCTCACATCCACTTCCCGGTGCACCTACTGAAACTTTCTTTCCTTTTAAATCTCTAATAGATTTAATATTGGGATCTAATGTTAAAATATGTTGAGGTGCAGGATACATAGAAAATAGTCCCAATATCGGTTCAGGTTTTCCCTTAAACGGTTCTACTTCTCCTTTATAAGCTTTAAAGGAAACACTGGACATTGCCATTCCGATTTGGATTTCACCACTGCCTACCAATCTAGAATTTTCTACTGATGCTGCGGTTGATTCAGCGGTTACTTCAATTCCCTCTGCTTTCAATAATTTAGTCCAAAGGTCAGCCATTGCCCCACCTAAAGGATAATAAGTTCCTCCTGGGCTGCCAGTTCCAAAAGTAATATGGGTAGCAGCTACACTAATTCCAGAAAACAAAAATACTAATAAACTAACCATTAATATTATGCTTAAAGATTTCTTCATTTCAATACCTCCATTTTTTAATTTTTTAAATTCATTACTTCTAATAACTAAAAGTCTGCTCTAAGCTACGAACTTGACTCACTTGAAACTTTTTATATCACCTCCTGTAGTCAATTTTACTTCTTGGGAGTTGATCTAATAGTAGTACCAAATTGACTTGTATTCTTCGATATCTTCTCCTCTCTTCGCTAGTTCCTGTAGATATTTATAAATGGGGAGATCTTTATATACGTATGGCTCAACTGAGGCTATGCCCTTTTCCCAAGGGTGCCATAAATAAATTCTCCTTCCTTCCTTGTTGAGAGCAATTAATTCTCTATCTTGCCACGCTCTTACATGATTTTTACCCAAACGAGGAACATTAAATACCGGTTCATCGGTTCGAAAAATACCAGGTATTAATCTTGCTTCCTCTTTTCTCTCTTGCCACAGGCGGGCAACGGGGACAAGATAATCTTCGGTTTCTTCTTTTCCTTTGGGGTAAAAAGTATAATAGGGATCCACTCCTGCTTTCTTCATCGCTATCCTCGCTGCTACATTTTGAAATCTTCTGCTGGTTTCCAGGGTATATACTAATTGATTGTAAACATATATTCCTTGCCTTCTAAATTTCATCACTGCTTCAGCTAATTCCGGAGTAACTTCAGAGGCTCCCTCAATATGGGTAACAACACAGATATTTCTTTTTCCTGGTTTTAAATAACTCCCTATTAGCTTAGTTAACTCATCGGTTATCCTCATGGGAAGAGTAACTG
>NCRO01000314.1 GCA_002849045.2 Candidatus Sediminicultor secundus | reverse complement strand
CCTTTCTCTAGGTGGGGATAGGGAATTAATAATTGGTATATTTTAACTGATTCTCCTACTATGATCTATAATACTATTCGACTTACGAGATACGAATTTATTTTGAATTCTGTCTCTTCCTCTTCACTATATACTAAATGCTAAATACTACATACTAATTAATTGAACAATTGGTTAATCTTCTAATATTGTAAAAGTTGCCTCCAAATATCCCTCTATAACCATATCTGTTTCGATCTTAGAAATTAGCAAGTTCTCTTCTTCTTCCTTTTTCTTTGGGCCATCCTCGGAGGTCTCTTCCTCAGAGGTTAATTCATCTGAATATATTATTACTTCTCCAATAATTTGATTACCTCTTGGCCTATCAGAAATATCCTTAAGGATCTCTTCCAAACTTTCGTAATCCTGTTTACCGCTATCAACAAACTCTTCTTGCTGATTATCTAACTCTCCTCCTCCGTTTACCATTAATAAAGCTTCGCCTGGAGGTGTATCGGAGGGAATCTGAATAGTCATCGTCTTTTCGATCAACTCTTCCCGAAAAGGTCTAATTTTAATTTTTGCTTCAAGGTAATCTCCCGGCCTAATCGAGGAATCTTCTAATACGATTTCTTCTATCTTACCAGTTTTCTTTTTATTATCTATTTTAATATCGATATTTATCTCGGTCAAATTTACCATCTCAAAATAATTGTTTACAATTAAATCAATAATCTCAGGCATCTCAGTGATAACCTGAATAGCTATATCATCTGAACTGTAGTACATGTTCTTCCGGAAAAGTTCTTGCCCCTTTTTCTTCCCTCTTATCTCTATATCTATCTGAGCAGTTCCTGCTCCAATCCTATCCAGAGCATTATCTATGGCCTGCACGGTTATATTAGAAACCAGAGGCTCTAACAGATCATAATCATTTATTATTTGGACTCCTGTTTGGTAAGATAGTTCTGTATTAATATCCGTTACCTGTATTTTAAGCGGAATAATTCGAGGGTAAGAATTCAGTATTGCCAATATGCCTGCCTCTCTATCCTGGACAATCTTCCCTACTAAATTTAAAGGAGCACCTAATTTAAAGGGCATAACCATATTAGGCAAACTATGATAGATATATACTTCAGAAAGAAGAAATGAAACTTCACCTTTTTTCAAAAAGGGGTGCCCTAAAGCCAGGACCTTATCCCCTTCTCGATAAGTTACTGTTGCGATAAAAGTAATATTGACATCTCCCCGAGTCAATTGTATTCCTATGGCAGAACCGGCTTCTATTTTATTGGAAGGTCTTTCTCCCACCTCTTGAAAGTTTATATCAATATTTTTGCTAAACTCGATTCCCTGAATAGGCATAAGATTAAATTTTTTTAGAGAACTGCTTAATCTCTCTAAAGTTCTACCTTTAATGCCGTTTATAATAATCGGTGAAACTACGGGGTAAAAGATAATTTCCTCTCGGTATGCTAATTCTGAAAAATTATTATTTTTCACAGAATTTTTCACTATTATCTTGTTTGCTTTTTCCCCCGTAAAACATAAAGAATTATTAATCTTATATTCTTTCAATATAGTCTGACTGTTATTATAGGGGAGGTTGAATATTTCTAACATCTCCTGAATGGGGGTTACAAGGAAGAGATTATGTTCACTCATTTCCCAGGCATAAGATACAGCTCCAATCAATCTATCATCTATATAGACCGGGCTGCCACTCATCCCTTCTGAAATACCGCCACCCTCTTTAATCTTATCTCCACTTAAATTGGCTAATATAAAATGACTAATTCCGCCTTCGCCTTTAACTATATCAATGATATCCACCTGAAAAGTCTCTATCTGCGTTCCGTGAAAAACGGTTTTTCCTATCCCTTTCATCCCCGGACTTATCTCTGAAACTGGCATAAAAATAGTCTGGCTAAAGGCTAAATTTATCCCCGTACTAAATAAAATTAATAAAATAAATATAATTTTTATACAAATATTTTTATTTAATTTTATCTCCATCTTTCTCCTTCTTCATATTTAGTCGTTAGTAAATAGTTCGTTAGTATTTAGTAACAACACGGCGAACCGTGTTGAATTAAATAGACTCGATGCATTGAGTCCGTTTAAAAAATTACCGGAATACTCCGAGTCGGATAAATCCGACCCCTGCATTAAAAGCAATATTTTGAATGAAAAAGTTTTGAGTTTCGAATTCTGGTTTTCTTCACACGATACGCGATACGCCATACGATTTCATTCTGACTTTTTTTCTTTCTTCTTTACTATTCACTATTTCACTAACGACTAGTTACTTGTACGAACTTACTAGTCCACTTCTTAGTACATGAATATTGTCCAAAACTGTCCCTGCACCTAAAGCAACACATGAAATTGGATTTTCAGCTAAATAAACTGGTATTCCGGTCACTTCAGTTAACAATTCATCGAAATTTCTTAACAATGCTCCTCCACCGGTGAGAACAATTCCTTTGTCGGCAATATCAGCAGCCAATTCAGGAGGAATTTTCTCCATAACTGTTTTAACTCCTTCTATTATCGTCTTCAATGAAGAAGAAATGGCTTTTAACACTTCATTAGAACCAACTGAAATGCTCTTGGGCAAACCGGAAACTAAGTCTCTCCCTCTTATGTCGGTAAATAATTCCTCTTCCAATTCCATTGCAGTTCCAATTTCAATCTTTAAAGTTTCAGCGGTTTTTTCGCCAATCATTAATCTATATTTTTCTTTAATATATTTAATAATATCTTCATCAAAATCATTACCGGCTACTCTCAGCGATTTACTTACCACGATTCCGCCTAAAGAGATAACGGCTATATCTGCAGTTCCTCCCCCCACGTCAATAAGCATATTACCATAAGGTTCACTAATATCTAAGCCGGCTCCTATAGCTGCTGCCATTGTTTCTTCAATCAAATAAGCTTTTCTTGCTCCAGCCTGCATAGCTGCTTCTATCGCTGCTCTTTTTTCTACTTCTGTTCCTCCCGAAGGTACGCAAATTACAACCTGAGGACGGAACACCTTACTGTTGCCACAAACTTTTCTAATAAAATAACTCAACATCTTTTCTGTTATCTCATAATCAGCTATAACCCCGCTTTTCATGGGCTGAATAGCAATTATATTTCCCGGTGTCTTCCCTAACATTTGTTTGGCTTCTTCTCCCACAGCTAAAACTTTTCCGCTATCTCTTAAAATAGAGACTACCGAAGGTTCCTGAAGTACAATTCCTTTTCCCTTCTGATAGATTAAGACGCTTACGGTACCCAAATCTATGCCCAGACTTCTATCCATTCCTAGCATGTTTATTTTTTCCTCCTCCATTTAGTCGTTAGTGAATAGTCGTTAGTTAAAATCCTTTAAAGAATTTACTAGTTATCTAATTTATAGTTGCACAATTTTTTGCTTTTATTTAATATTAACTAAATACTGTTCACTTCACTAATAACTAGTTTAATTGGTGAATTGGTCAATTGAATAATCTTGTAACTTGTATTTAATACTAACGACTAGTTATCCAATAGACAAGCGAGACGCCTATCCTACATTGGGCACGTACATCGTGCCCCTTGCTTCTAAATTCCATCTCTTCCTATCTTTACTATATATATACTTGATACTCGATACTATCTTATCTTCTGGCTTCTATTTTCTTCGCTATATACGATATACGAAATACGGTATACTATTACTAGCGACTATATCACTCTTTCACTCTCTTAATATCTGCTCCTAAGGAATTTAATTTTTCCTCTAACTTCACATATCCTCTATCTAAATGATAAATTCTACTTAATTCGGTAGTTCCTTCTGCTACTAAACCTGCTAATACTAAAGCTGCTCCGCCCCTTAAATCTGAAGCCATTACTGGGGCTGCACTCAATTTTTTTACTCCTTTAATAATAGTGCTATGTCCTTCTACTTTAATATCTGCTCCCATCCTTATCAAATCACCGGTATGAACGAATCTATTCTCAAATACAGTCTCAGTAATAACACTGGTACCTTTTGCTACACAGGATAAAGCCATAAACTGGGGTTGCATATCGGTAGGAAATCCAGGAAAAGGTAAAGTTTTAATATCTACTGCTTTAACTCTGTCTGGCCCTATCACTTTAATCAAATTCTTTTTTAGTTTAATCTGCACTCCGGCTTTTTCTAACTTCACTATCAATGGTTTTAATAATAATGGATCAGCCTTTTCTATCAAAACATCTCCCCCCGTGATAGCAGCTGCTATCATATAGGTACCAGCTTCAATACGGTCAGGAATTATAGCATAATCAACTCCGTGTAATTCTTTTACTCCTTCTATTTTGATTAAATCAGTCCCTAATCCTTTAACTTTGGCACCCATTTTATTTAATAAATGTCCTAATTCTACTACTTCAGGGTCTTTGGCTGAATTTACAATTTTGGTTATTCCTTCTGCTAAACAAGCAGCCATCATTATATTTTCAGTCGCTCCCAAACTGGGGAAATCTAAGTATATTTCATCTCCTTTTAATGTATTAACTTTCGCTTCAATATAACCTTTTTCCACTTCAACTTGAGCACCTAAAGCCTCAAATCCTTTTAAATGATAATCAACCGGACGAGCACCAATAGCACAACCCCCAGGTAAAGATATCTTTGCTTTTTTTAAACGAGCCAAAAGCGGTCCCATCACTAAAATAGAAGCTCTCATCATTTTTACCAATTCATAAGGTGCCTCATAATTATTAAAATTATCAGAATCGATATAGAGATTGTTATCTTCTTTCCATTCCACTTTTACCCCTAGTTTCCTTATAACATCCGCCATAATATCAACATCGGTAAGACGCGGAATATTCCTTAAGATACAAACATCTTTAGTTAATAAAGTTGCCGCCATAATAGATAAAGCTGAATTTTTTGCGCCATCAATTCTTACTGTACCTTGTAATCTATTCCCACCTGAAATAATAAGTTTTTCTGGATCCAATTTTTTCCTCCTCTATTTAGTCATTAGTCGTTAGTTTTAAATACAAGTTGTAAGGTGCGAGATGCAAGTTTCAAGTTAATATAGTAACACGGCGTGTTGTGTTATTCTTTTCGTAAAATATATATTGTTTGAGGGCGGATTTATCCGACCCAAGTTTTGCGAGCTTGATGAATCAAGCCCCTACAAATTACTCATTATAAGTAGACACAAGATCTACCCCTACGTATTATTATACATTACTATTTTCTTCACGTGATACGCAATACTATTTCATTCTGGCCTATTTCTTTCTTCTTCGCTATTCACTAACGACTAACGACTATTCACTAATTTACGACTAATTTAATATTTTCTTCGAAAGGTTTTCTAATAATCCCTTTTTCAGTAATAATAGCCCCCACATATCCATGGGGCGTAAGATCAAAAGCCGGATTAAACACTTTTACTCCTGCAGGGGCTATCTGTTTACCTAATATATGAGTAATTTCTTTATGATCTCTTTCTTCAATGGGGATTTCCTTTCCTGATCTTAGCGATACATCAATAGTAGATATCGGAGCAGCTACATAAAAAGGGACTTTATTTTCCCTAGCTAAAACAGACAAAGAATAAGTTCCGATTTTATTTACCACATCACCGTTTCGAGCAATACGATCTGCTCCGACTATGATTAAGTTTATCTTTTTTTGAGACATTAAAAAGCCGGCCATATTATCAGCGATCAGAGTAAAGGGAATTTTCTCCTGCATCAATTCCCAGGCGGTAAGCCTTGCTCCTTGTAATACTGGTCTGGTTTCATCGACATAGACATGTATCTTTTTTTCTTCTTTAAAGGCAGTACGAATCACTCCTAAAGCAGTACCGTGATCTACAGTAGCCAGAGCTCCCGCATTGCAGTGAGTAAGAATGTTATCCCCATCTTTAATTAACGAAGACCCGTATTTGCCTATTGCTTTATTTATCTCTATATCTTCCCGGGCAATATTTTTAGCTTCCTGTAAAATTATATCTTTTAATTTACATAAATCAATATCTTTTTTTAGATTAATCAAATTCATCATTCTCTCTAAAGCCCAAAAAGATTAACTGCTGTAGGTCGAGTAAGGGTCAGGCAGTTTTTAGCCTTCTCCATATCTAAATTGAATTCTTTATAGGTATCTGCTTTTGAAGAATAAGCAGCAAGGGCTATACCAAAGGCAGCAGCCACTCCAATAGCTGGTGCGCCCCTTATTTTCATCTTCTTAATAGCTTCTGTTACCTCTTGGTAAGTAGAACAATTAATTATTTCATATTTTAAAGGAAGTTTTCTCTGGTCAATTAAAAATACTTTCCCCTCTTTCCATTCGATAGTTCTCATCTTTTATCCTCTTCTTCTACTGGTTAACCAGTTTGCTTGTTTACCAGTTAGCCTGTTTGCCAGTTAAATTAGTCTACCAGTCACCCAGTCTGCCGGTCTTCCGGTCAATGCGGCAGGCAATACACCACTGCTTCCTTTCTTTAAACTTGTAACTTGAAACTCGTAACCCGTAACTTGTCACTAATTACTCATTACTCATCACTGTTTTTCTATCCGCTCTACCCTATCTAATATTCTGGCTTTTTTTCTTTTTTCCTTGCCATTCACTATTCACTAACGACTAACGACTATTCACTATACGCTGTTTTAAATAAAGCTAATCACTCCCAGGCTGGTTAAAGTAACAATTACTCCAGCTATCATAATCCCTCCCACTATTGTAGGAAAGGCATACCAAAACCTTATGCCAAAAATAAATGCAGCAGCTGACCCGGTCCAGGCTCCTGTTACGGGTAGAGGAATAGCTACGAAAAATAATAAAAATAAGGCTCCATATTTTTCGAATTTTTCCTCGGTATTCCGACGTGTCCTTTTAAAAAGCCATTCAAAAAATATATTAAAATAATGCCACTGACGTAAATATTCAGAAAAAGGTTTTAAAAAAAGCAACAAAAATATTGCCGGCATTATGTTCCCTAATACTGCAAATATATAAGCCGAAAAAGCTGGCATTTTATAAATTGTTAGAGCTATCGGAATAGCCCCTCTTAATTCGCTAATGGGCAAAGCAGATAGAAGAGCTACTCTCAAACCATCATTAATCAATTTTTTCAATCACCTTCTTTATTAATTTAGTCATGATCGGTTCAGCATCCGAGGCAGCTTTTAAAATTTCCTCTACACTGGTTTTTACTATTACCCCATCTATGGCTAAATCGGTGATACAAGAAATTCCCAATACTTTCATTCCCATATGATTAGCTACTATAACCTCTGGTACTGTGGACATACCTACTGCATCTGCACCAATACTTATTAAAAATCTATATTCGGCAGAGGTCTCTAAAGTAGGGCCGGTTAAACCTGCGTATACTCCTTCTTGCAATCTAATTTTTTCTTTTAAAGCTACTTTCTTAACTAACTCAATAAGTTTTTGGCTATAAGCCTCGGACATATCTGGAAATCTTGGTCCTAATTCTTCATCATTGGGGCCAATTAAAGGATTATCTCCAAATAAATTTATATGATCAGTAATAATCATTAAATCCCCTCTCTTAAAGAAGCGATTCATCCCACCTGCTGCATTGGAAATAATAATTATATCTGCACCCAACTTTTTCATCACCCTTACCGGAAAGGTAACCTCTTTAAGACTATAACCTTCATAATAATGAAATCTACCCTGCATGGCAACTACTTCTTTATTGCCCAACTTTCCCAAAACCAGATTTCCGCTATGGCTTTGAACTGTAGATACGGGAAAATTAGGAATTTCGCTATAAGAAATAATTTCTTTTTCCTCAATATCTTCTGCTAGCCTTCCTAATCCCGTTCCTAATATAATGGCAATCTCTGGTTTAATCTTACTTTTTTGATTAATAAATTCTACACTTTCTGTGACTTTTGCTTTTAAATCTTCCACTTTTACTGCACCCTTTTCTTAATTTAGCTAGCTGGCTTAATTAGTCGTTAGTGAATAGTCGTTAGTATTAAATACAAGTTCTCAGTTCTCATTTTTCAGTTAATAGTTGCAAGATACAAATTAACTAGTTGCTTGGTTACCCAGTTTTACAGATTTGTCAGTTGAAATTAAAACCTTTAACAAAGCAACCATATAACTAATTCTTAGCGAGATACGATTCACGAGATACGAGATACGAATTCACGTTCTCGGAAATGCCCTATAATATTCCTCACTAACCCATTTTCTACTTACATGAGTATAAATTTGAGTAGTAGAAATATCTGAGTGTCCCAATATTTCTTGAACTGACCTGAGATCTGCTCCATTTTCCAATAAATGAGTAGCCAAAGTATGTCTTAAAGTATGTGGAGTGACCTTCTTATCTATCCCCGCTTTATGGGCATATAATTTTACTAAATAAAATACCCCCTGACGAGAAAGTCTTTTTCCCCGATTATTTAAAAATAAAGTATCCTCATTCGAATTTTTAACTAATTTTGGTCTCACCCTATCTAAATACAAAACTAAAGACTGGTATGCTTTGCTTCCAAAGGGAATAATCCGTTCTTTGGCACCTTTCCCCAGACACTTTAGCATACGATTTTCCATATTTATATCATTAATTTTTAAATATATCAGTTCAGACACTCTCATGCCGGTAGCATAAAAGAATTCTAATATTGCCTGGTTTCTTAAGCCCAAATCATCCTTAAAATTAGCTTTATCTAACAAAAGATTTATCTCTCTCGAACTTAGAACATGGGGAAGTTTTTTACTCACCCGGGGGAATTCAATCAGACTGGTGATGTCTTCCTTAATAAGACCTTCCATCAATAAAAAGCGATAGAACATCTTCACTGCTACTAAATTTCGAGAAATTGAATTAATCTCTAAACCTTTTCCTCTTAAATAAACAAAATAATTATTGACTAAAACTTTATTAGTCTGATTAAAAGAACTAATCTTCTTCTTTTTTAAAAAATCAATATACTTTATCAGGTCATATC
>NCRO01000031.1 GCA_002849045.2 Candidatus Sediminicultor secundus | reverse complement strand
AGATGTGTATAAGAGACAGGTTCCTTTTTTAACACAATCTAAAAGAGCATAAATAGCACTACAATATATATCTTCTTCGTTTAAAACCTTATCTAATCTCCACCATAGTTTTTCTAAAATTTCCACAAAATTTTTAGGTGGCTGGTCAGTTTTAAGGTCCATACCTCGAGCAAAAGTGCTATAAAGATGCATATGAGTATTTATCATCCCCGGCATTATTATCTTACCCTGAACATCTTTATATTCGGCTTCAGGATATTTTGAAATTAATTTTTCTGTCTCTCCGATAGCAACAACATTCTCTTCCTCAATTACTACTCCGCCGTTAGAGACAATCCGAGAAATTTTATCAAAAGTAAGAACTGTTCCGTTTCCAATTATCAGCATTTTTCTCCCCTCCTCTATCCTTCAATCATTTTTTGGGAAATTTTATTGGCTTTTTCCACCACTTTATCTTCATCAATAGTAACCAATCTTCCGTCGCGAACTACAATCTTACCATTAACTATAGTAATATCTACAATTTGAGAATCACCTGAAGTTATTAGAGCAGAAATAGAGTCTGATAGGCCACCAGCAAATCCTAATCTTTTTGTATTGATTAAAAACATATCTGCCGCTTTCCCTTCTTCTATATTTCCAATCTCTGGCTGGTTAAGGACATCACGGCCACCATTGGTAGCCATGCTCAGCACCTCTTCAACAGATATACTGGAGATACCATAAATTAACCGATGCATCAAGAAAGCTGCTTTAAGTTCTGCAATCATATTAGAGGAATCATTGCTGGCGCTGCCATCAACCGCTAATCCCACCGGAACTTTCTTTTTTAACATGTAAGGAATATTTGCTGCCCCGGAAGCCAGTTTTTGATTGGAAACCGGACAATGAGCTACTCCCGTTCCTGTTTCAGCTAATAAATTTATTTCTTTTTCGTTTAAGTGGACACAATGGGCAAACCAGACATCATCACCCAGCCAGCCAACTTTTTTCATATAATCAAGTGGCCGTAGACCAAAAGTTTCCTGACAAAATTCATCTTCATCTTTAGTCTCTGCTAGATGAGTATGACTCTCCACTTTATAATTCCGAGCTAATTTAATCGATTCTCTTAAAAGATTTTCAGTAACGGAAAATGGGGAACAAGGAGCTAAAACCACTCTTTGCATGGCAAAAGGCTTATAATCATGAAATTTTTCGATAACTCGCTGAGAATCGGTCAGTATCTCTTCTTCTGTCTGCACTACTGAATCCGGAGGCAATCCACCATCTTTTTCACTTAAAGACATAGAACCTCTACTTCCATGAAATCGGATGCCAATTTCTTGAGCTGCTCTGAATTCTTCATCTACAAGTTCTTCCGGTTGGCTCTTGGGGAAAACGTAGAACTGGTCAACTGCGGTGGTGCAACCGGTCTTTAAAAGTTCCCCCATAGCTACCAGACCGCTGTAATAAACCGCTTCGGGAGTTAAACGAGCCCAGATAGGATAAAGGTATTTGAGCCAATTAAATAGCTTTACATTTTGCACCTGGGGAATATTTCTGGTTAAGGTTTGATAAAAATGGTGGTGTGTATTAATTAGACCGGGATAAAGGAAATAATCAGAACCATCGATTATCTCCTCAGCTGGGAATTTTATATCACAGGCAATTTTATTAATTTTATTATCTTTAATTAAAAGACTGCAACTTTTTAATCTAGTTCTTTCACTGTCCATAGTTACAATCTCTTTTACATTTTTAATTAATACAGAAGACATTTAAAAAATCTCCTTCTTTACAGGGGTCAGGTCTTCACANNAGACCTGACCCCCATTTTTAAACTAAACTACACTTTCAATTGCTTCTATAATCTGTTCGTAACCGGTACAACGGCATAGATTGCCCTCTAAGGCAGTTTTAATCTCTTCCCGGTTGGGATGTGGATTATGTATAAGTAAGGCCTTGGCGGACATCAACATCCCCGGGGTACAAAAACCGCATTGTATGGCGTGATAGTCAATAAAGGATTGCTGTAAGGAATCAAGCTTCCCGTCTGTTTCCAGCCCTTCAACAGTTAATACTTCACTTCCTCCAATCTGTCCGGTAAGAATCAGACAGGAAGAAACCGCCTTTCCGTCAAGGATAACCGTACAGGCTCCACATTCACCAACACTACATCCTTCTTTGGTCCCGGTTAATTTTAATTGCTCTCTTAAAGTATCAATTAAACGCTCTTTGGGACCCACTTTTAGGGTTACTTCCTTACCATTAACAATAAAGGTTAATGTAGCCTCAGTCATTGGTCTTTGCCTCCTCAATAATTTTTTTCAGTGCTCTCTGAATCAGGACAGCGATAGTCGGTTTTTTGTAGGG
Source organism: Candidatus Sediminicultor secundus (assembly GCA_002849045.2). Next base: position 5,680 of record NCRO01000031.1, on the reverse strand, counting down.
AGTAGACCATCTTTCTCCGGTGATAGAAACCATTTCCTTACTGGTTATTTTACCAATCTCCTCTACATCGATATTAAATATAGATTTACCATCGATAGCTTTTTCAGTCTCCGGAAGGGATTGAGGATAAGGCGTGGCAGACCCGGGAACAACTCTGGTATCTTGAAAAATGCCGTCATTATCCTTTTTTACAACCAGAGCAAGGCTCAACCTGGCAATCGATAAAGCCTTTCTTCGACCGATTTTTTGAAAATCAGCATAATAATTATCACCAAGTAGAGGAATTTTTATTTTGGTTAATAATTCATTAGCTTGTATTTTAGTTTTATAAGGACCGGCTAAAAATTCTTCTAAGGGCAATACTCTTTTACCTTTACTGGAAGTTAATTCTACTTCAGCCCTTAAGGCGATTAGAGGGGGTAATAGATCTGCTGCCGGTGAGGCATTAACAATATTACCTCCGATGGTGCCACGATTACGGATTTGGGTTGAACCAATAGCGTAAGCTGCTTCCGCTAATACAGGAAAATTATTTTTGATGAGCGGCTCATTAATCAATCGGGAATGGGTCACCAACGGTCCTATTCCTATAAAGTTACTAATTGAATTAATAATTTTTAATTCTGAAATATTGCTTATATCTAACAGGTAATCAAAGCTTGGCAAGCGAGGGCTCTCTTTATAAAGGTTAACCAACAAATCTGTCCCTCCGGCTAATATATGAACTTTACTAAATTTATCTAAATAATTCAGGGCTTCTTCTATTTTTTGGGTGGTTAAAAATTCGTAGGATATCATTTTTTTGTCCCCCATTTACTTAAAGAATGTCCCAGTAAGACCCGTTCTAAATTAAGGGGTAAATGTCTGATTCTTTTTCCGGTTGCATGAGCTACTGCATTGGCAATAGCAGGTGCGCCCAATTCTAAAGTCGGTTCACCAATAGATTTAGCTCCATAAGGACCATGAGGGTCGGGATTTTCTACAATAACCGGGCTAATTTCTGGCGTATCTTTTATAGTGGGAATTAGATATTCATCAAAGTTAGTATTTTTAATGTAGCCATTCGCGGTTTCTACTTCTTCCATGACACCATAACCCAATCCCATCATTACCCCACCATAGATCTGCCCTTTAAGGCAGGCAGGATTAATGGCTCTACCCACGTCATGGGCAGCGGTTATCTTTAATACTTCTATCTGACCGGTAGCTGTATCAACTTCCACTTCAGCTATTTGACAACCATAAACATAGGTAAAATATGGTCTGCCCTGGCCAATTTCTTCGTCCCAGGAAATATCAGGGGCTTTGTACCAACCGTAAGCAGATAAAAATATTCCCTCCTGATTAGCCAAATTTATAGCCTCATCAAAAGAAATAATCTTTTGATTTTTATTTTTCTCATATATATTCTCATTTTTAAAATCCAAATTATCTGTTCTAATTTTAAATTCAGCTGAAACTATTTCAGCAAGAGTTTCTTTTAATTGATGGGCAGCATTTTTCACTGCATTGCCGCCTAATATAGTGCTGCGAGAGGCGACTGTAGCCCCACTCTCAGGAGATACCGAAGTATCAACTTCCATATAGTTAATCCTTTTAATGTCCACTCCTAATTCTTCAGCAGCCATCTGGGTAAAAACAGTCTTTAAACCTTCGCCATTTTCAGCCAACCCACAGGAGATTAAGATACTCCCGTCACGCTGAATGGCGACTATAGCCCCGGCGGCATCGGTTGCCTCAGCTCCCAAACTGCAGCCTCGAAAACTGATAGCCATACCGATTCCTCTTTTTTTATCTCCTGATTGGGGTTTACTGTATTCTCTGTATTTCTCTTTATAATTACTGGATTCAACAGCTTTACTAATCACCTCTTCCAGGCTCACCTGATGATTATCCAATTTCTGTCCACTGGCAGTAATAGAATTATTGTGATATATATTTCTCAAACGCAGTTCCATGGGGGTCATCTTTAATTCTTCTGCCAGTTCATCCATTAATGATTCCTGAGCAAAGATAATCTGTGGTGAACCATAACCTCTCATCGCCCCGGTATACACATTATTGGTGTAATATCCATAAGTATCTGTTTTCACGTGGGGAACTTCATAGGGGCCGGTTGCCTGAACAACTGAGCGCCAGGTAACAAAGGGAGTCTGGCAGGCATAAGCTCCGCTATCGGCTAAACACTTAATTTCCATTGCTACCAGCTTACCTTCTTTGGTGGCACCAACTTTATATTTCATTTGGTAAGGGTGACGTTTATAACTTTCGAGAATTGATTCATCTCTGGTATTAACCATTTTAACCGGTCGGTCGGTTTTTAAAGCTAAGAGGGCAGCCCGGGCAGCCATAGAAGACATAACTTCATCTTTACCCCCAAACGAGCCTCCCATATGATTCTGAATTATTCTCACTTTGTTCAGGGGTACCTTAAGCACACTTGCTACGGCATTCCGACAGGAAAAAGGATTCTGAATCGAACCATAGATAGTTACCAAAGTATTATGTTCATGGGGCACTGCTACGAGAGACTCAGGTTCGATATAACCGTGTTCTACAAATTGAGTGGTATATTCTCTTTCCAGTATTACCTCTGCCTGAGCGAAACCTTTTTCTGCATCCCCTTTTCTCAATCGATGATGAACTACCTGATTATTTTCCAATTCTGAATGGATTAAGGGAGCATCTTTTTTCTCGGCTTCTTCCGGGTCAAAAATACCCGGTAATTCCTCATATTCTACCTCAATTAACTCCAGGGCCTTTGCAGCGGTCTCTTTAGTTTCGGCAGCAGCGACAGCAATGCCATCACCGATATAAAAAACCTGTTGTCGAGCTAAAACCTGTTGATTTTGAACAATTACTCCAAATTCATTATTAGGGATATCTTCTGCTCTTATAATCGCTTCAACACCCGGATAGGCTAGAGCTTTTTCAATATTTACCTTCACAATTCGAGCATGGGGATATTTACTTCGTAAAACTTTACCATAAAGCATATTGGGAAAGAAAAAGTCAGCGCCAAATTTAGCTTTGCCGGTAACCTTTTCGTAGGCATCAACTCGCCTTATCGGCTTATTAATTTTATCATAATCCATCTTCTTCGCCTCCCTTTCCTGTGTAACAGAGAACCGTCCCCGGTCACATCAGAGTTTAAAGTTCTTTAAGGAGACCGGTTTTCTCGTTAAACTCTTTAATTAATTTATCAATATTGCTTGTCTGTTTGTGGATACCGCCCCAGTAATTCTCATAATCATACCATTGAGCATCTAACTCCTCTATATCTTTGCCCTGTTGTTCTATCCAGGTAAAGTATTTGAGGTTATGGATTCTTTTTCTATCCTGATAGGTTAATTCTTGCATATAATCAGTAGTAAGTGCCTGCAGGTTCCGATGGAAATCGATAACTGCATCAGCTTCATCATAGGGACCAAATTCTTCTTCCAATTCTTTTAAGCGTGAACCATACAGTTCCATAGAATCTGTAAAGACAGTTAGAACTATATCTTTTTCGGTAAGTTCATAATATTTAGCAAACTTTATAGCCATAATCATATTGGCCACACTGGAGATTCCCATTAGAGGTAATTTTTCAATTATTTCTGCAGGAACACCTTTTTTACTCAAGTATTTCTGGCCAATAGGTTCATTGAATAGACGGATTATCCCCATACTGTTGCGATCGTCTACGGCAATAACCATATCAGTATTTTTTGCATTATGAATCCAGGGAACATGTTTATCTCCTATCCCTTCAATGCGATGAGCACCAAAACCATTAGCAAGAAGTGTGGGACATTGTAAGGCTTCACCGGCAGCTATCTTACTGGTAGGGTATTTTTCTTTCATATAATCTCCACAACCTAAGGTACCCGCGGAACCGGTAGTTAGCACCACTCCTGCATAATTATCTTTGGAGCTCATAATCTGGGATAAGACTTCTTCCATGGCCTGTCCGGTAACTTCATAATGCCATAGGTGATTACCAAATTCATCAAACTGATTAAAGATTACTACATTATCTCTGGTCTTCTTTAATTCCCAGGTCTTATCGAAAATTTCTTTTACATTGCTCTCCGTTCCCGGAGTAGCAATTACTTCTCCGGCTACTTTGGCTAACCAGTCAAAGCGTTCTTTGCTCATACCTTCCGGAAGGATGGCAATCGATTCACAGGAGAGAAGGTCGGCATTATAAGCCCCACCCCGGCAATAATTACCGGTAGAAGGCCAGACTGCTTTCTGAGAAGTAGGGTCAAACTGTCCGGTAACCAATCTGGGCACCAAACAGCCAAAAGTAGCTCCGACTTTATGGGCTCCGGTAGGAAACCATTTACCTACCAGACCAATAACCCTGGCTCTAACCCCGGTTAATTCTGGGGGTAACTCTAAAAAATTAACTCCTCCGAATTGACCGCCTTTTTTTACCTCTTCATTCTTCCAGGTAATTCGAAAAAGATTATAGGAATTAATGTCCCATAATCCTATGTTCTTTAATTTACTTTTAATTTCTTCCGGAATAAGTTCTGGATTTTTCATCTGCTCAAAAGTTGGAATAATAATATTTTTTTCTTTGGCTCTTTCTATGGTTCTCTCAAGTTGTTCTTCGTTGATAGTTAAATCGATCATTGTTTTTTTCTCCTTTTTTAGTCGTTAGTATAGCGTATTGCGTTAAAGAAATTATGATTCAGGTGTAGGGGCACAATGAATTGTGCCCTTCCTGTTTTATTGTCTTTTGATTACCCTTGGGCACGATGCATCGTGCCCCTACATTATTGCGGGTTCGATGAATCGAACCCCCTTGCCTTAAGCTACCAACTATTATTTTGGATTCTGGATTCTGACTCCTGACTTCTATTCTGTAAACTCGCAACTTGCAACCCGTAACCTGTTACTCATTACTCATTACTTCACTCGATACGAAATGAGATTACCATGCAATGACATTTTTTTTATCAAAATTTGTCAAAGGACCGTCCCCTGCCAATTTATTTTTCTATCAAAACCTGCCAGAGGACCGTCCCCTGTCAGGTTTTAAGAAAATCGATAAACGAGTCTACTGCTCGATAGAGAGATTCCAATTCAATATATTCATCATTTTGATGGGCCTGGGCAATATCGCCAGGACCAAAAATAATGAAAGGCATCTTCTTTATTGGTATGATAGTTGCTCCATCAGTGCAGTATTTGGTAATTATTACTTCCCTTACTCCGGCTGCTTGTAAAAACTTTTCTACGTAATGATTATCCGGACTGGTAAAGATTGGGGGGTGATAGTTAAAAATCTCTTCCGCAAAACGCACTTTATACTTTTTTGCAATCTCTTCACCGGTCTTTCTGACTAATTCCACTGCTTTCTCTTTATCTTCTTCTGAAATTACCCTAAAATCCAGTTGTATTTCTGAATAATTGGGGACAATATTTACCTGCACTCCGCCATGAAACTGTCCAATATTCATTGAAGTTTTACCCCAAAAAAGGTCTGCTTCAAATATTTTCTCATATTTCTCAGTAATATTCACAACAAACTCACTCCCCGGAATAATTGTATTTACTCCTACCTCGGGAGTTGAGCCATGAGCAGACTTCCCGTAAAATTTAGCTTTTATCCATAATTCTCCCTTTTCCCCGGTAGAAACCTGAAGATTAGAGGGTTAAGTGATAATAAGGAAATCAGTCCGATCAA
>NCRO01000313.1 GCA_002849045.2 Candidatus Sediminicultor secundus | reverse complement strand
GGACATAACTGGCCTATTTTTCTTAATTTTCGTGGTGGCAAAGGAGTAGCTACTAGTTTGGGCATTATGATGGTCTTAATGAAAAGGCAATTACTACTATGGTTTATCCTGGTTATCATATTTTTTAGTTTAATTAAGAACTTTTCTTTTAGTATGGGTTTAGGTTTTATCTTAATTCCCTTATCGAGCTGGGTTATGCAGGAACCAGCTTATATTATTTACTTATCTATTTTAATGCCTTTATTAATATTGCTTCGTTTCTTTCCTGATGTGACAGAACTACATCGGTTATCTTCTGGTAATTTGCGAAAATTCTTCTCTTTTGTAATTAGCGGTTATTCCCGGGAAGAGAAATTAAAATCTAAAAATAAAGGTAGAAATGCTACGTGCAAAAAAGTATAACATAATAAAATTTATTAATTCTTTTCTAACTATTCTAATTTTAATTATTATGATTGAAACGGATGTCTATTCTCAGGAAAATAAAAAATATAAAGTATGTAAGCTGCAAGGGCTGACCCCAAATTTACATTATAGTAGACGCAGGTATAACATGAAAGATTGTGGTAACAGAGCTAAAGCCACCGG
>NCRO01000312.1 GCA_002849045.2 Candidatus Sediminicultor secundus | reverse complement strand
TTGCCTTACAGATGTCAGTAGCAGTGTGCGGATCATGAATTTAAGGAGTATTCTTCGGGTTGTGAAGACTAATAAAGTTATAATAAAACATGAGATTAAAAATAACGATTGACAAAAGGTCCTTTTTAATGTATATTATATTTAAAATAATGTAGCTAGAGAATGGAGTAACTTAAGAAAGGGGAAACAAAAGAACAACGTTTTAAGCGTGTTGCTGAAAAAAGATTCCGACGAGTGTTAGATAGTTTGCGAAGTTTATCGCAATGTTCCAATAAACGAATGTACAATTGGGATGAAAAACAGCTTAAAAAAATCTGGGATGCTATTGACCATGCCTTTAAATCCTGTCAGGAAAATTTTAAAAATGCGGAACCGGAAGAATTTCAATTGTAAAATAGGAGATGTTAATTAAAATAATGACTATGATTTTATATAAGAAAGTTCCCTTTTCTTTTGAAGAAAAAAACTTTGAAATTAGAATATTCCGTGATGATAACACCATAAATATCGTTGCTTTTAGAAATAACTATCCTGCAAATGGTTTCAGACATCAAATTAAAATTTCTAAAAATATCCCTATTGAAGAAATATTAAAGCAAAAAGTAATTGACGAATTAATTGAAATCTGTAAAAAAGATATTTCTGAAAAAAGATGGGAACGATTAACCACAATTAATTAAGATATTAGTACAATAATGGTTTTTTTCTTTTATCTGCTTTTGCTGGGGGGTGGGATTTTCAGGTTTAGAAACATTTTGGCAGCCTCAGGTGAAAAATATATTGGGATCTGACTCGCAAACCTGGATATTTGGAGCATTAACTGCAGGTTACTTTTTTGCTGGATCTTTAGGCAATGTCTTAATAACTCCGCTTTGTAAGTTATTTAAAAACAATTATTCATTGGTTCTCTTCTTGATACGATTGTTTATGGGAGTATTGTTTTTTATATTAGCATTACAAAATAAGATTGCTGGATTTACTATCTCTTACCTAACCCTTTTCTTATATAATGGAATGAACAATGCTCCTCATGCTACAATTTTTAATTATCAAATACCTTCCGAAAAACGCTCAACATTGCTGTCTTTTGAATCACTTTTCTTACAAATTGGAGGTCTATTAGGTGCCCTGATTATGGGATATATTTCAAATTCTTTTTCCATTACTATTGCTTGGTTTATAGGTTCAGCTGTTTTAGTATTATCCTGTTTCACTTATTTATTTTTATTCCTTTCAAAAAAAGGTATTGTTGAACAGGAAGTATAATTAGTCTGTCCACAGAAGAGCAATTAATATACGTAGTTACTTGGACAGTTCTCCGTACTAAAATCACCACCTATCATTACCTTAGTGAGAATTTAAAATTTTTAAAATAGTATCTTTAATTAGTTATAAGAATAGAACGAGAAATAATAAAAAAGGATTTTTAAAACTTTTATTGTATTATTAATATAGATGATTTAATATAATTATATACTTTACTTAAAGGATAATTATAAAGATTAAAAAACCAAGTTGGAGGGATTTAGATGAACATCTTATTGGGAGCAGGTTTAAGTTATCTATTTGGTTCTACACCAACAGCTTATTTAATTTTCAAAAAGAAAAAGGGCGGAGATATTCGAAAATATGGTTACAAAAATATGGGGACTTTAAATATTTATCATCTGCTCGGTCCTTTTCATGCTTTTGT